>JACRAL010000139.1 GCA_016213435.1 Bacteroidota bacterium | reverse complement strand
TCCTGCCGCTGCCTCCTGCCTGATATTCTCACTTTCGCCCATTCTCTCACTCGCCCATTCTCCCATTCCCAATATCTCCATTATATATTGCTCCCCAGGCAGCACCGCGTTCTGAATCCTCTCTGCATACCGGATGCTGTCTGTGAGCTCTTCGTGAATGTGCTCGATATGCTGTTTTTGTTGTGTTACAATATCACGCTGTGCTTCTATTTCTTCTTTCTGGTGTGTAACTGTGTCGCGCTGTGTTTCAATAATCCGCTTCTGCCTGCGGGTAACGCGCAGCGAACGATACACAAACACTAAGAACACCAGCGCCAACACTAATCCACCGATTACCGAATACCTGATTACTTTTTCTCTCTTTTTCTCCGCCGCTGCGAGTGCATCTTTTTTTTCCTGCGCGGCTTTTGTTGCTATTTCTCTCTTTTCGTACTCATAATTCATTTCTGCACGCATGGTTTTCTTACGGGTTTCTTCGTTGTCAATGCTGTCTCTATATATAATGTATAGCTTGTAATGCGTAATTTGATTTTGAAAATTTCCAATAGCGCTGTCTAAGTCTGCCAGGCCGCCATAACTTAACTTAATATCATCTTTGCTGCCAATTTCTTTGCTCAACACCAATGCCTTGTTTAAATAATCTTGCGATTCAGGGTTTTTATGTAATTTAATATATAGCGTGCCAAGGTTAATAAAACAACGGGCAATGCCATCTTTATCTCCAATTTCTTCAAATATCTTTAAAGAAGCGAAGTAGTTTTTTAATGCTTCCGGGTAATTGCCTTGATTCCGGTAAATAATTCCGATGTTGTTGTAAGACATGGCTATGCCTTTTTTGTCTTTAAGTTCTTCATATATCTTTAAAGAAGCGAAGTAGTTTTTTAATGCTTCCGGGTAATTGCCTTGATTCAAGTAAATAACTCCGATGTTGTTGTAAGACGTGGCTATGCCTTTTTTGTCTTTAAGTTCTTCCTTTATCTTTAAAGAAGCGAAGTAGTTTTTTAATGCTTCCGGGTAATTGCCTTGAGAATAATAAATAATTCCGATGTTGTTGTAAGAATAGGCTATGCCTTTTTTGTCTTTAAGTTCTTCATATATCTTTAAAGAAGCGAAGTAGTTTTTTAATGCTTCCGGGTAATTGCCTTGATAGTCATAAATAACTCCGATGTTGTTGTAAGACGTGGCTATGCCTTTTTTGTCTTTAAGTTCTTCAAATATCTTTAAAGAAGCGAAGTAGTTTTTTAATGCTTCCGGGTAATTGCCTTGATAATAATAAATAATTCCGATTTAATTATATGAATATGCT
>JACRAL010000136.1 GCA_016213435.1 Bacteroidota bacterium | reverse complement strand
TTCTTGCGTGAGACCTCTTCGGTTTCTAATCGAAGCTCGTTTCCGACAGACAATTACTGCCTACCATCTTGACTACAGTTTTGTTGTTACTTCAAAGAACTTTTATCCTTCGTACCCTGTAACAACGCAGGACACACAACTGGCTATAACAAGGGGTTTGCGATAGCGGGGGTTCCGTGCTTCGCAGACACATTTGTGCAAGGTGGAAGTTCAGTTCTCCGAATGAAGTTTAGTGCTAAAACTCCCCGCCATCGCAAACCCCCAAAACGTTAGCGGTAATTCTATATGAATAGACAATTAAATATATTGACCATCCTTTTATTAGCTTACAAAGCCGTTTCGGGACAAAATCCTGAAACTCCAGACACTCTTGACCCGATTATCCAAAGACAACTCATCATAAAAAATAACGTCAAATCTGTAAAGATATATTCCTGTGACACTACGAAAAAGGAATATTCTTGCCTTCAATATATTTACGACAAAACAGGAAAGAAAATACAGGAGATCCATTGCGGCCATAATGAATCTTACAGTTTCAATTACTCCTACGACAAATCTGGAAATGAAACACTATGCTGCTAAAAATGAAGCCCGAGAAACAGATATAATGTCAGCCGACCATAATATCAATCAAGAAACGCGAATAGTTCTTGACATAGACAATATGAAACTTGTATTTTTTGCACAAGAGCTTTATCTATTTGGCGACAACAACCTTTTAGCGGAAGTTTCAAAAGAGAAAAGCAAATTAAACTTTCAACGCAAAACACTTACAGACAAAGACCAAATCCTTTCAATCCTTTCTACACCGACAGTTTTCGACTCGACTAAAAATGCAATTCTTGTAAATAGTTTATTGGTTAAAGCACAAGACAATTCAATCTTTCAAATTAATGCTTATATAAATCCTGAAGCTTTTAAATTGAAAGGCGACTTTGTAAAATTGACCGAACAAGTATTTCAAAATCTAACAAAAGGGACAAGAAAAAACAATGTAGCAGCAAGAGTTGAAACATTAAAAATTTTCGGAACTAAAAAGGACTTCAAATTTACAATACCTGAAAATTACTGTATTACCATTGACCAGAAATATGACTTTCAAGTTTTTAAATTTCATAAGTATTCAAATTACAGTGATACCAATTGGGTGAAACTGACTATCTATACAGGCAATCATCCTTCATACTTTTATAAAAGCTATGGATATGACGAAAGCACCTCTAAAAAAGTAGCTGGAAAATTTCTTGACAAAAAAGTTGAGTGGCTTTCTTTTTACAACGCAGACAAGCAAGTGTATTTGAAGGAACAAAAAATACCAAGCGACCAAATTGACAGTGGACTAATTGTTCATATTGCAATGCTAAGTAACGCAGACATTTCAATTGACGAGTTAACAAAAATTGTAGAATCAATTCAGCTAAAATGACGGATGAAAGAAAAACTGGCTATAACAGCACCTACAAGAAATTGGCGGTTCAGTGGTTAAATGAAGCTTTGTGCTTACCAAGAAAGTCTTAACGCCTCTCACTTTGGCGGACACCTCATGATTATTAACAAAGAGACTGCTCTAACATTAATCGAAAAATACTTTGACCAATGAAGAAAAAGAAAATCACACTAGACGACTTCGATGTAGTATTTGATCCTACTCCATTGACTGAAGAAGAAAATAGATTATTGAGCGAATATATCCGCCAAGACAAAGCCAAGCGGAGAAAAAAAACACTTTGCTCATCACCACGCTGATTCTAACCGGACACCTTTGGCGGCTTCGAGGTAGACAAATTATTCCCTCGACAAATAACTGCTCGGCAGACAATTTATCGTTTCGTGGTGCATTGTCTCGGCAGACAATGCACTGGGCATAACAGCAAATTGCCTTTATTGCCGCCTCCATCTTGATTTTGAAATTTGTTTTCATACCCAAGCTTACAGACAATTACTACTGCACCCTCGCCTCCATCTTATTCTTTAATCCTTTCCAGTTCATGAGCTTTGCTTTCACAGAGCCCACCAGTATGGGTGCTTCCACATAAACAGGTATTCGATTTTTGTCATCGGTTGCCCACACCGTCATTCCTTCTCCTCCTTTAAACAAGGTGCCTTCCACAAGCAGGGGGCTGAACTTAATGCAATTAAAAACCTGCTTATTATCTAATGTAATTTTCTCTTTCCCTATATAGCGTATGTAAAGAGCATACACTTTGTTGTCGAGAAAAAGTGAAATAGGAATGGTATCATTCGGCTTGTATTTTGAATAATCAATGTTGCGCGAATAATAGATCATGGTGAGCGGATCAAAGGCGCAGGAAGCAAGCAATACGGTATCGAGGCGCACGGGCTTCTTTTTCTCCTTGGTTACACAATATGCCTTTAGCTTAGTGAAATTAAAAAAGCATTCATTATAAAAAAACCTTCCGCCTTCCTGTACATCACGAATGTAACGGTAGGGCTTTAGCGTGGAGGTATCCACCCAGCATTCAAAGCGGTCGCGCACTTTATATATCCAGTCGTAAGAAGGATATGTTGCACCATTTCCACTCAATTTGTAGCAAGGAGTTCCCTTATGCTGGTCTTTTTCAACTTTAAATGTTACCTGTCCTGCATCCAGCCAGATGAAACCCCAGTTATACGATGTTTGATAAACAAGCTCTTCGCCTGAAGAAAATACATCGTTGTTTACATTGCATGGAGCAGCAGGCCTGCCACCGGGAATATTTGCCACCACAGTTAATGGAAATTCTTTTTGGTACGAAAGCAACAAAAGAGAAAGAAAGAGTATCAGATATGTAAGCCGTTTCATCATCCTGTAAAAGTAAATGAAAAAGATGTTGAAATATTTTCTTCTTTTGCTGAACAAAACTACTCTATGAACAAAACAAAGATCACCCTCGCTCTTTTATTTGCAATAGTGATCCCGATAGCTATCGGGATGTCTTTTGCCTGCAACAGTGTTTCCACGCAAAACGGAAACGACCCATGGACAGACAAGCAGCTCATGCAGCCGGCAGACCTTGCAAAAAGCATAAACGATCCTGCCAGCGCTAAACCCATCCTCTTCGGAATTGGTTTTGGGGGAGGAATAAAAGGCGCCATTGATCTGGGTCCTGCAAAAGAAAAAGAGAATGTTGAAAAACTCAGAGCAGAATTAAACAAACTGCCCAAGGATGCAAACATTGTGATTTACTGCGGATGCTGCCCCTTTAAAAACTGCCCAAACATTCGTCCGGCATTCAATCTGCTGAATGAAATGAAATTCACAAATCATAAACTTTTGAATCTGTCAGAAAACTTAAAAACCGACTGGATAGACAAAGGATATCCCGTTAGCGATGCGGCAAAATAATTTCTCGAACACCCTAAAGAATCGTCATTGTGAGGGAGGAACGACCGAAGCAATCTCATCCGATACATAAATGCAGATTGCTTCGCTATTGCTCGCAATGACGTAGTGTTTGCTCTTTTAATCAGATGAAGTTAATATTGTAAAATTTGTATTTTCACAGCATGATTTCACAAATAACCCAAGGAGTAAAAGTAACGGTGCGCACACAGTTTCAGCCCATGCACTCGCATCCTGAGTTGAAGCATTTTCTCTTTACCTACAAGATCATGATCGAGAACCGAAGCGAATACTCTGTTCAATTGCTTCGCAGACACTGGCACATATTTGATTCCAACGGAGAACACCGCGAAGTGGAAGGCGATGGCGTGGTGGGTCAGCAGCCCGTATTGATGCCGAACGAAGTTTACGAGTATGAATCCGCCTGCAACCTTACTACAGACATGGGAAAGATGCATGGCACTTATCAGATGATCCGCATCATTGATAAAAAAAGCTTTAATGTAGATATTCCGAAATTTAAAATGATAGCACCGCAGCGTCTAAATTAACAATAGGCAGTTGGCAATAAAATTCGTATAACAAAGAAACTTCAAACTTTAAACTTTCTTCTATGGCAAACGGCTTCTTCAAAATCCCCCTCGCAGTAAACGAACCCATCAAACAATTCGCTCCGGGCTCTCTCGACCGCGAAGAACTCAAACGCACCATCAAAGAAATGCGCTCGCAAGTGCTCGATGTACCCATGTATATCGGTGACAAGGAAGTGCGTACCGGAAAAAAGGTTGCCCTCACCTGCCCTCACGATCATAAACACATTCTTGGATATTATCACAAAGGAGACAAGACACATGTGAAGCAGGCAATTGCCGCAGCCATGAGCGCAAAAAAGAAATGGATTGCTCTCTCGTGGGAACACCGCGCTGCTATCTTCCTGAAAGCGGCTGAATTACTTGCCGGACCATATCGCTACAAAATTGTTGCCGCCACCATGCTCGGACAATCTAAAAATGTGTACCAGGCAGAGATTGACGCAGCATGCGAGAGCATTGACTTTTTACGCTTCAACGTAAAATACATGACTGAGATTTATAATCAACAAGTGGATTCAACTTCCGCCATGTGGAACAGATTGGAATGGCGTCCGCTGGAAGGATTTATTTATGCGCTTACACCTTTCAACTTCACTGCGATCGGATTAAATCTTACTTCTTCCTGCGCTATGATGGGCAACACCGTTGTGTGGAAACAATCCGGCACTGCTATTTATTCTGCTTATTACATCATGGAAGTTTTCCGCAAAGCAGGCGTTCCTGACGGAGTAATTAATCTTGTTCATGCCGGAGGCGCTGAAACTGCCGATGTGGTTCTAACCCACCCTGATTTTGCAGGAATTCATTTCACCGGCTCTACCGAAGTATTCCGCGACATCTGGAAAAAGATCGGAAATAATATTTCTACTTACAAATCTTACCCAAGAATTGTGGGAGAAACAGGAGGAAAAGATTTTATCATCGGGCATAAATCTGCCGATGCAAAAGTTCTTGCTACCGCAATCATGCGAGGTGCATTTGAATACCAGGGACAAAAATGCTCTGCCTGCTCACGCGCTTACATTCCTTCCAATCTTTGGAAAGAAGTAAAAAAGATTTTCACCGAAGAAATGGCTACCATGAAAATGGGACCTACCGAAGACATGGGCAACTTTATCAATGCGGTGATTGACGAAGCATCTTTTGATAAGATCTCAGGATATATTGACCAAGCTAAGAAAGACAAAAAAGATGCGCAGGTTATCTTAGGAGGAAGATACGACAAGAGCAAAGGATATTTTATTGAACCTACTATAATACAAGCGAAAAACCCTGCGTACAGAACTATGTGCGAAGAAATCTTTGGTCCCGTATTAACAGTTCATGTGTACGATGAAAATAAATACGACAAGTTGCTGGATACCGTAAACACCACTTCTCCTTATGCGCTCACCGGTGCGCTCATTTGCCAGGACAGATATGTGATAGAACAGACGGAGAAAAAACTCGTTCACGCAGCAGGAAACTTTTACATCAACGATAAATGTACCGGAGCTGTGGTTGGTCAGCAGCCATTTGGCGGAGCAAGAGCATCGGGTACCGATGACAAAGCAGGACACATGATAAACTTACTGCGTTGGGTTGCACCGAGAACAATCAAAGAACTGTTTGTTCCGCCAACCGATTACCGATATCCGTTCTTACAGCCGTCTCCATCTGCCATTGGAAAAAAATAAAACAAAAAATTGAAAACGCTTTAAAAGAATACTTTGATGAGATTTTAAAAGAGCGAGAAAAAAAACTGAAAGAGCGTTAGAACGAACTAAATTCAAAGTATCGCTTTAATCACCTCTATAAAATCTTTTGCGTTGAGCGATGCACCTCCAATGAGTCCTCCATCCACATCGGGCTGAGAGAAAATTGATTTCGCATTTTTAGGATTGCAGCTTCCGCCATATAAAATGGAAATATTCTCTGAGATGTCTTTCCCGAATTTTCCTGCAATAACCAAGCGGATATGTTTGTGAATTTCCTGCGCTTGTTCAGGAGTGGCATTTTTTCCGGTACCTATCGCCCAAACAGGTTCGTATGCAACGACAATGTTTTTCATCTGCTCGTTGTTCTGGTGAAACAAACATTCTTCTATTTGGCGGGAAATGATCTGCAATTGCTTTCCTGATTCGCGCTCCTGCAAAGTTTCGCCCACACAACATATCACGGAGAGATCGCTTTCAAGAGCACGGTCTATTTTCTTTGCAACCAACTGATTTGTTTCGCCAAAATAAGCTCTGCGTTCTGAATGCCCTACAATTACATAATCCGCTTTCACCGCTTTCAGCATTGCGGCAGAAATTTCTCCGGTGAATGCTCCTTCTTTTTCCGAAGAACAATTCTGTGCGGCAATTTTCACATCCCATCCCTGCGCCAGCATGGCGGCATCGGCAACAATAAGATATGGAGGAGCAACAACTACTTCAGGAAATTTCTTTCCGGTATCTTCATTAAGCGACAATTCAAAGTCAAGTAGTTTAAAAAAATGAGCAAGCATCTCCATCCCTTCGCGATGGGTCTTGTTCATCTTCCAGTTTCCTGCAATAATTTTCTTTCGCATGTGATTACACTGATTTTAAAATACATGATTACACCGATAACCGCTTCACCTCACAGCTTTTGTTTCCAAAATTAATGAATAATTATTGTAACCTCACTCGAGGATCCAATATTCCATATACAATATCCACCACAATGTTAATTATCACATAAATAAATCCGATTACAAGAACTCCTCCCATAATGATCGGCAAATCCTGTTTATCAAGCGCATTCACAATTTCAGAACCAATTCCTCTCCATCCAAAAATATATTCCACGAATACCGCTCCTGCCATGAGTCCGGCAAACCATCCGGAAATTGCCGTAACAACCGGATTGAGCGAGTTTTTTAAAGCATGCTTAAAAATGATAGTATAATAATTAAGTCCTTTTGCCGTAGCCGTTCTTATGTAATCCTGCGAAAGAACATCAAGCAAAGAACTGCGTGTGAGCTGCACAATAATCGCCAACGGACGAATTCCAAGCGTAAGGGCAGGAAGAATAATATTCTTGAGGGAAAGATGTTCATTGCCATAATCATCAATAATAAACAAACTGCCTTCGTTATTCAACCCCGTTCCCTGAAAAATTATATACTTATCTATAAAAGGAACAACGTTCCATGCGAGGTTAAATAAATATCCTGCGAACCATATCCCAAATCCAATCAATCCGCTGATCAGCAATTTAGGAATTATGTAATCGCTGAGTTTTCCATGCAGCGTTTTGTTTTTCCTTTTTATTATGCCAACGATGGCTCCAACAATTCCTCCTCCGAAAAAAAACACCAAAATAATTAAAGGAAAAGGAAATTCTTTTGACCACAGATAACCGAAGGTCATAGCGACAATCAGCCCTATATAAAACGAGGGACCGGACATTCCAAGCACTGCAAAAAGAAGCGAACCCGAATCAAGCCAAGTGCCTTTTTTAATCGCAGCCAAAATGCCAAGAAGAACGCCAATCACCGATGCAAAAAGAACAGCAGCAAATGCAAGCACGGCAGTCTCCGGAAGCGTATCGGCAAGAATATCGGAAACCGGTCTGCGCGTAATGTAAGAACGCCTGAGATAAGGCATTTTCAAAACAAATTTCTTCGTTGAGGATACAGGAAAAAGTTTTACGACAGACTTATATTTTTTTTTACTTAAATAAAAAGCACTCTCCGTATTTTTTGTTTCGTGAATGGATAAAGGGGAAATATCATTAAGATAGAGAAGATATTGAATAAAAAGGGGTTTGTCCCTTCCTATATCTTTATTGATAGCGTCTATCTGTTCTTTGGAAGCGTTTTGACCAAGCATCATGCGTGCAGGATCTCCGGGCAAAACATTGAATAGAAAAAAAACAACTGTAACCACTCCCCACATTACGAGAATACCATAGAGCAGTCTTTTGTAAATAAATTGAGCCACAAATCTTTTTGATTACACCGATTTCACTTCTTAAAATATTTAGTTTTCACATCGCTGTAAGACGGAAAAGAATGATAATGCCACATATCCATCACAGTACCTTTTTTCAGAAGCATCAATCCCGGATTAGCACGGATCATAGTTTTAAGTTGAGTTCCATCCGTAAGATAAAAATCAATGGTGGATCCTGTTGCTTTTTTGAAAGATTCAATCTGTTCTGATGATGCGGTTAAACAGATAATCGGAACACTATCTTGTTTGCAAAGTTTCGTAAAGTCATTCACTTTCCCGAATACAGTTTTATCTGTTTTTTCCAGATCATAACACACAAGAAAAAAACAATAACCCGGATAATTCAAAATCTGTTCCGTGTAATCAT
This sequence comes from Bacteroidota bacterium, assembly GCA_016213435.1. Classification (GTDB taxonomy): domain Bacteria; phylum Bacteroidota; class Bacteroidia; order Palsa-948; family Palsa-948; genus Palsa-948. The sequence goes on along the minus strand of JACRAL010000136.1, from coordinate 37,211 downwards.
TTCCATCCACTGATGTAATGCTGAAATCATGAATAGCCGGCTTGTCGCCTTCTCTGACAACCTTATCCTTTCTGTCCACAAACTTATAAGTAGAATCTATCGTTTTAATCTGATCCTGAGTTAACTCAATTTGTTTTCCGGCTTTCTCATATATAAAGGTCATGACGATGCTGTCTGTTTTTGCATTCTCAGGAAGTTTCATTCCTTCCAGGATATTCTTACCAATCGCGTAAGGACGGAAATCTTTTATTGGTAAATAATTATACGTATAAAGTGGAAATCCAATGCACTTTATAATTGCAATAACCATTAATATGTTTTCAATTATTTTTCCAAAAAGCGGACGGATATAACTGCTTTTGATCATCATGAAAATGGTCATCACCAGCATGATTATATTATTCCGAAATTCCTGCCAGGGAGTCATTACGATGAAATCGCCAAAACATCCGCACTCCCGCACTTTATCATAATATCCTGAATAAAAATTAAGAGAAGCAAAAAATAAAATCATTAAGAGCAGCAGCCAGAGCGTAAGTTTTATCCTCGAGCCGATCAGCAGCATGAATCCCAAAAGCATTTCGAGCGCACACATAAAAATGGAAATGGAAAGCGAAAGTGGCTTCATCCATTCCGTTCCGAATACTTCAAAATACTCATCAAGCTTATAGGAAAACCCAAGCGGATCGTTTGCTTTTATTAGTCCGGAAAAAATAAACAACAGACCGACAGCAATTCTGAAAAGTTGAATAATAAATTTCATGGATTATGTAGTTTGATTTTCTTTTTCTTCAATTTTAATAAGAGCGAAAATTGCATAATTGATCATGTCGTGATAATTGGCATCAACGCCTTCTGATATCAGCGTTTTCCCTTTATGATCTTCTATCTGGCGCACACGCAATATCTTCATCAGAATTAAGTCGGCAAACGAACCAATGCGCATATCGCGCCATGCTTCACCATAATCGTGATTTTTATTCTCCATCAACGATTTTGCCTGAAGTGCAAATTTATCAAACAGCTTTCCAGCTTCTTCCACAGAAATCTCCTGACGTTTATCATTCTGAAGTTCAAGTTGAATCAGGCCAATGATGGAATAATTTACAATGCCGATATAATCCGAGCCAATATCCTCTTTCACTTTTTGAGTACCTTTATCGTCAATGGTGCGGATGCGCTGTGTTTTAATAAATATCTGGTCAACGATGCTCGTATTGCGCATCACACGCCAGGCGCTGCCGTAATCAAGCATCTTTTTTATGAAAATATCCTTGCACTGCTTAACTACAAAATCATATTGATTGGAAGTCTTATTCATAGATTGTTATGATGAACAAAGTTAATGTTTTATGGCAAAGTGAAATCTTAAATTCAGAAACAGAATGCAATTGAAATTCAGAAATAGAAACTTGGATTTATCTACTCCCGCTGTGATGGGAATATTGAATGTTACTCCCGATTCTTTTTACGATGGGGGAAAATACACGGATGAAAAATCCATTCTTCTGCATGCCGAGAAAATGATTTCTGATGGAGCCGATATTATTGACATTGGCGCCTGCTCTACCCGACCGAATGCCGCGGAAGTTTCGGAAGAAGAAGAGTTGAAACGTTTGATTCCTGTAATTAAACTTGTGAGAAGAAAATTTGCCGATGTAATTATTTCGGCTGATACTTTCAGAAGCAATGTGGCAGAATATTCTGTTCATGAAGGCGCAGATATGATAAACGATATTTCAGGTGGCGGCTTTGTCACCCCGAGCGGAGTCGAGGGGGCAATGTTTGAAACAATCGCCAGATTACAAGTTCCTTACGTGCTGATGCACATCCAAGGCAGACCTCAAACCATGCAGAGAAATCCGCATTACGAAAATGTTATGAAAGAAGTGATGAGTTATTTTAAAGAACGAGTTAGAAAGTTGCAAAGTTTAAATGTTAAACAAGTTATAATTGACCCCGGTTTTGGTTTTGGAAAAGCAACAGAACATAATTACACTTTATTGAAACATCTTTCCGTGTTCAAAGAATTTGGCTTTCCAATACTTGCAGGAGTTTCACGAAAAGCAATGGTAAACAAAGTACTCGGCACAAAACCCGAAGAAGCGCTGAACGGAACCACCGTTGTAAATACCATTGCTCTAATGAACGGAGCGAACATCCTGCGCGTGCATGATGTGAAGGAAGCTAAGGAAGCGGTGAAGATTTTTAACTATACGCTAAAATAAAAACACGCTCCGAAAAATATTAACGACTTGAAAGAATTTTTTTTATCTATCTTTGGCTAAGATTTAAAACCATGCTGAACAGACAAGACCTATTATCATTTCTGCGCGATAACAAAGAGTATCTGCAAAAACATTTCCACTTAACCAAAGTGGGGATTTTCGGCTCATTTGCAAGAGAACAACAAACGCCCGAAAGCGATATTGACCTATTGATTGAAATGGAAGAAGAAACAAAAAACATTTTCGATTTAAAATGGGAAATGCGTGAGTTTTTCAAAAAACAATTTAACAGGGAAGTTGATATTTGCAATGCAAAATACATTAAGCCCTACGCCAAACCTTACATCCTGAGAGATGCCATCTATGTCTGAAAAGATTTACTGAACTGCTTTGCTATTTTAGAGGCGATTGAAAGGATTGAGCAATACACGCATCCGCATCAAATAGCAGAACAATGGGTAAATGACCATAAATCTTATGATGCCTGCCTGATGAATTTTGTGGTGATTGGAGAAATGACAGCCAAAATGAGCAATGATTTTTCAGAGCAGCACAAAAACATGGAGTGGGATAAAATCAAAGCGTTCAGAAATATTATTGCACACGATTATTTAGGAATTGATTTTAAAGAAGTTTGGCAAATCATCCAAACCAAACTGCCTGAACTGAAAATTAAACTCAAACAAATTACTGGAAAGTAATTTTTCAGAATCGATTGACAGAATTCTCCTCTATGACAAAACACCATTGCGCTGATGAACGGAGCAAACATCCTGCGTGTGCATGATGTGAAGGAAGCGAAGGAAGCGGTGAAGATTTTGAATTATACACTAAAATAACGAGAGTCCATGGTTCGCACCTATTACAAAAAACTGAGTTACTTCACTAAGAAGAAATGCTGATAAAAAGTATATTTGTTGCGAATAGAACAAGTGAAAATAAGATTAGCCATATTCTTTTGCCTTGTTGGTTTGTTTTGCTTCGGGCAGAGCGATAGTTTGCCGATAGCAAATAAAAAAGTTTTGGAGTATGTAAGCACACAAATCGGAAAGAAAGTAAAAACTGGAGAATGTTTTTATTTAGTTAAAGGTGCATTGGATATTGCAACTCCCGGATGGGATAAAAGACAAAAAAAGAAAAAATTATTTTCTAGAACCCATGAATATGTTTATGGTAAGGAAATTAAACAGAAAAATTTATGTGCAGGTGATATTGTTTTCTATGAATGGGAATATTTAATTAATAAAGGAAAACGTGGGGATAGTCATGTTTGTATTGTATACTCCATTGATAAAAATGGAAAGATAAAAGTTGCCGAACAAAACACAGGATTAACTTTAAAAAAAAGCATAGTTGAAATACATGATTTTGACCCAACGGGTGTAGCATTAGAAATTAAAATTTATAGACTCCGGTTTTATCGTCCATATTAATTAAATTATTCATGTTATGGCATTAATTAATTGTTCTGAGTGTGCAAATGAAATAAGCGACAAAGCAATATCTTGTCCTAAATGTGGAGCACCTGTTGTATCACCTATTGCAAATGGCAATGCAGTCATTACTGATAAGTCAGTAAATAACACCTTCGTTTGGTTATTAGCTTTCTCTCCAATAATTGCAAGTGCAATAGGTTGTGTTTTTTTTCAAAAATATTTAATTCTCTTTTTCTTTATTCTTAGCTGTGGCTTAGCAATACTTGATGATATGCAATTAAAAAGTGTAGGATATAAAACACACATTTTAGTTTTGGCTTTTCTTTTTGTCCCATCTTATATTTGGCGCAGAGCAACATTGACAAAGCAATCAAAAGCATATTTCTGGGTTTGGATTATCTCTTTTCTTATCTCAATTTTCATATCATCAGCGTATTCTAATGGTTTTAAAATTAACGATGCAAGAGAAGATGATAATGATAATTATTCAGAAACAAATGATCAATTAAAAAAATCAGCTGATTCAGTTGCAAATGCGTTATTAAAAGGAACTAACGACAATGAAAAAAATAATTTAATTATAAGAAATTTAGATTTATCAAACAATTTTGAAAAACAATTTAATGACTATATTAAAAATGATTTTGCTCACAAATACGACACCTCTCTCTCTCAGATAAGTAATCAGATTGCAGAAGGTGATTTTAATAACGATGGCAAAAAAGACGCAGTTGTTAAATATTCAATTTATCCCAAAGGAGGAAATCTTATAGAAGAACAAGGACTTTATATTTTTAAAAACGATGGCAATAATTATAATTATACTGGAAAGTATATTGGTAAAAATGTCTATAGAAAAGAAGATGAGTTTAGTGGAGGATTTGATTTAAAAGAGTTAAAAAATAATGGTATTTATATAGAAAAACATTTCTATGGAACAGATGATGCCAGATGCTGTCCATCAATAAAGAAAAACGTTTTCTTGCAAATTAAAAATGGGAACATAATCGAAAAATAGTTTATAAAGGCTCTATCAAAAAAAACTACGAATGAAATCAACTTCCACTCTTTTGTTTGTTTTAGCAGTTATCCTGCTATTTCTTGCTTCTTGCAAAGATGAAAACACCAACAAGCAGATTGCAAAATTGCAAAAGCAGGTTGAACAATTACAATTACAAGATAGTTTTCTCAATGCCAAATTTGAAAATAAAATTAATAGCTTAAAAACAGTAAAACAAATTAATAAGGTAAATAATGAAAACGTTTCTTCAACGAAAACTATCTATAATTGGGTGTGTCATAAATGTGGATTAGCTCTACGTCAAGCAACAAAACCTAATGATAATTATTTTGGAAGAGGTTGTCATCATTATTGGGTTCAAATGTAATTTTTCTCAATCTCTAAAAAATAAAAACCATGGATACAATGATGGCATCAATTATTGGGGCAGTAGGTGTAATACTCGCAGCATTAATTACAGTATGGGGTAAAAAGAATTCTAAAAAGAAAAAGAAGAATAATTACAATTCGTTAACTGGGCATTGGAATTGTGAATGGTGGGATTCAAACAATAACAAAAGCGGATATAATAGTACAGATAAGTCAATGGCATCAATTTTTCTTCATGAAAATCTTGACAACAAAGTTGCTGGCGAAGGAACAGATGTTCATGGAAAATATATGATTGAAGGAAATATGGTAAACAAAACTTTATTATTGTTAGGCTATAGAGGCGAAGAACAGGGTGAAATTAAATTGATAGTTGACGAAAATAATTTAACAATGAGTGGAACTTGGACATGGCACTTTTCAAGTGGAGATGACGGAGGCAAAACGAAATGGACTAAATCCCAGTAGGAAAGAATATACTGTTCTTCGTGCCGATATTAATTGAAAAAAAATAAATATTTTTAAATTCACTTCCTATATTCCCAATTCGTAAACCATGGATTTTTTAAGTTTTGAATTTATAGACCTAATCGACATTCTGCTTGTCGCCATACTGCTTTACCAGTTGTACCGCTTGGTGCAAGGCACGGTGGCGATGAATATTTTCATTGGCATCCTTGCTGTTTATTTCATCTGGAAGCTCGTGGAAGCGCTCAAGATGGATGTACTGAGCGAAATACTCGGAAAATTTATTGATGTCGGCATGATCGCATTGCTCATCGTCTTTCAACCCGAACTCAGAAGATTCCTGCTTCTTATCGGCACGCCCGAGATACTTGAAAAATTTTCTTTCGGAAAAAGATTCATGTTACGAACAAACAAACGAAAAATGTTTTCTGCCGATCTGCATGCAATCATTAAAGCCTGCAAACAAATGAGTGAGACAAAGACAGGCGCGCTTATCATTATCACAACAACATCTGATCTGAACTTTTATGTAAAAACAGGTGAACAGATGGACGCAAAGGTTTCAGCCAAAACACTGGAAAGTATTTTCTACAAAAACAGTCCCCTCCACGATGGTGCGGTGATCATATCCAACGGAAAGATACGCGCTGCACGATGCGTTCTGCCAATTACCGAACGCGAAGATTTCCCCGAACACCTTGGCATGCGCCACCGCGCTGCATCAGGCATCACCGAACACTCGGATGCGCTGGCTATCATTGTCTCTGAACAAACCGGAGAAATATCTTTTGCTAAAGGCGGTCATCTTGAAAACGGACTTACTTCGGACGCATTGAGAAAGAGAATTGAAAAGGAAGTTGGATAGCCCGTCATTGCAATGACGAGATTAAAAATTGTTAATAATTTCTTTTCCCGCGAAAGAAGGATGAAGTAAATTTGTTGCCCACCCCACCCTCCCCATTAGGGAGGGAGAAAATTAATACAAATCCTTCCCAAAGGGAAGGATTTAGGATGGGCTTCAAAATATGAAATACATTAAGAAAAAACCGGCAATTCTTCTGCTGCAAGACGGGAAAGTATTTCACGGAAGAGCCGCAGGAAAAACCGGTACCGCCACTGGAGAACTTTGCTTCAACACCGCAATGACGGGCTATCAGGAAACATTTACCGATCCCTCCTACTTCGGGCAATTGTTGGTAACCACACACGTACACATAGGCAATTATGGAATATCTAAAACCGAAGTTGAATCAGACAGCATTAAGATAAGCGGACTTGTTTGCAAGAATTTCAATATGACTTACTCGCGTAAGGATGCGGCTGAATCCATTCAGGATTATTTTGAAAAACAAAACGTAGTAGCCATTTCTGATGTTGACACACGCGCCATCGTTCGTTATATTCGCAGCAAAGGCGCCATGAACGCTGTCATCTCTTCAGAAATTACCGATATAAAAAAACTGAAAGCAATTCTTAACAAAGTGCCTTCGATGGAAGGATTGGAACTTTCTTCTAAAGTAACTACCAAAGCATCCTACTTCACTGGAAATCCTTCTGCTAAATACAAGGTAGCAGCGCTTGATCTTGGAATAAAGAAAAATATTCTTCGCTGTTTGAACGAACGCGATTGTTACGTGCAGGTTTTCCCTATGCGAACAAACGCATCTGAAATGCTGAAGTGGAAACCCGATGGCGTGTTCATTTCTAACGGACCCGGTGATCCTGCTGCCATGCCCGGAGTGGTAAAAACAGTGATCGAACTGATTGAAAGCAATCTTCCAGTTTTCGGGATTTGTTTGGGGCATCAGATCATTGCACAGACAAACGGAATAAAGACTTACAAAATGTTTAACGGACACAGAGGGATCAACCATCCTGTGAAAAATATACTTACAGGCGGAGACGAGATCACTTCTCAGAATCACGGATTTGCTGTGGATGAAAAAGATGCCAAGAAAAATAAAGACATTCAGATATCTCATGTGAACCTGAATGACGGAACCATTGAAGGATTACGAATGAAACACAAGCCCGTGTTTTGCGTGCAATACCACCCTGAAGCATCTGCAGGACCTCACGACTCACGTTATCTTTTTGATGATTTTGTAAGGCTGATGACAGAAAAGAAATCTTCTGTTGTAAAAAAACAAAAGAGCAAAGCAGAAGTGTAAGCTAACATTGCGCAAAATTCTTACTTTTATCAAATACTAATTTCATCTTCATGAAATCTTCTTACTCATTTATTTCGGCAGTTATTTTTTCAGCAGTGTTTACTACTTTATCAGCACAAGAAGGCCGTCCAGTTCCTGGTTTTCTTGAATACGAACTCCAACGTCTGCGTGATCCTGCAACAGGAAAAATTCCACCCAACATTCGCCAGAAAGAACTTGCCTATGCTGTTACTTTGCCAGGATATAATTTTCAATCTTTAAAAGGAGTGCAGTTAGATTCAGCAAATGCAGGTACATGGCAATCACGAGGACCCTGGAATGTAGGGGGAAGAACACGCGCTTTTGCTATTGATATGTCCAACTCAAATAAATTTCTTGCCGGCTCTGCTGCAGGAGGAATGTGGACATCCACAAACGGAGGAACATCCTGGACTCAAACATGGAATGTTGCAAATCAAAGCATTTCGTGTATAGCACAAGATACCCGAACCGGAAAAACAAACACATGGTATGTTGGCACAGGAGAAAGCTATGGACAATCTGCCAGTGCCACAGGCGCTGATTACCTTGGAAACGGAATGTATAAATCAAGCGATGGAGGACAAACATGGAATCCTCTCTCCCTCACTGTTTCAAATACTCCTCAACTTTTTGATAACGTATGGGATGTCATCTGGAACGTGGCAACAAATCCTGCAGACACCATCAACGATGTGGTATATGCCGCAGTGCATAATGCTATTTATAAAAGTATTGATGGCGGCACATCCTGGACATTGGTTCGAGGTGCAGGAATTACAGGTCCTTATTCTTATTTCACCGATGTTGCTGTAACTCCAAGCGGAGTGGTATATGCAACTCTCAGCAGCGATGGCGGAAGCGATAAAGGAATATGGCGTTCAGCAGATGGAAATACATGGACGAACATTATTCCCGCAAATTTTGACACCACTTACGGTCGAATAAAAATAGGAATTTCTCCTTCGGATGAGAATCAGGTTTATTTCTTTGCTGGAGTTACCACCGGCACGGGAACACCCGATACAAATTTTCTGGGCGATGTTGAATGGAACAGCTTGTGGAAATATCACTACGATACTTTGGGAGGAAAATGGTATAACTTATCTGCAAACCTGCCGACCACCGGAGGTCCTTTTGATAAACAAAATGTGCAGGGCGGATACGACATGGTGGTGAAAGTTCATCCTGCTGATACAGCCATTGTTTTTTTTGGAGGTACAAACCTCTATCGCTCAACATCCGGATTCTTTACTTCTGACAGCACCACTTTTATAGGAGGTTATCTGCAAGGAGCAACGCTTCCTGTTGTTAAAACGTATTTGAATCATCACCCTGATCAGCATGAAATTGTATTTATGCCCTCCGACCCTAACACCATGATCTCTGCAAACGATGGAGGAATCTTTAAAACAACAAACAATTCGGCTTCCACGGTAGTATGGAGTTCACTGAACAATGGCTATCTCTCTTCCATGTTTTATACGGTGGCGCTTGATCATTCAATCACAAGCGCAAACGACAGCACCCTCATAGGAGGAGCGCAGGATAACGGAAGCTGGTTTGTGAATTCAAACAATCCCACCGCAGCATGGGTTCAGCCCCGAGGCGGTGACGGATCGTACTGCGCAATAGCAAACAACAAGCTGAATTATTATTTCTCCATACAAAATGGAAAGATGATGAAAGCAACCTTGGATTCTGCAGGAACTATTCAAACATTTGCAAGGATAGATCCCATAGGAGGAAAAGGATATCAGTTCATCAATCCATTTGCTCTTGATCCGAACAATAACAACCTCATGTATCTGGCAGGAGGAAAAAGTATCTGGCGAAATGACAGTTTGAATTCCATTCCGATGATCGGCAACTGGGATTCTATAAACACGGGCTGGACAAAATTTCCTGACACCGTTCCAACCGTTGGGGCAACCATCAGGGCTCTTGCTGTATCAAATAATCCCGCCAATGTTTTGTATTATGGCACAAGCAATAAAAAAGTATACAGAATTGACAATGCAAATATCGGAACACCCACTGCTGTTGACATCACAGGTTCAACTTTCCCGAACTATGCAAATGTTTCCTGCATCGCCATTGACCCTTCAGATTCAAGAAAGGTGATGGTGGCATTTTCCAACTACAGTGTTTACAGTATTTTCTATTCAACAAATGCCGATGCTGCTGTTCCTGCTTGGACAAAAGTGGCCGGTAATCTTGAACAAAACTTATTAGGTTCCGGAAACGGTCCTTCTGTAAGATGGCTGAGCATCATGCCGGTTTCGAACGGAAACATTTATCTGGCTGCAACAAGTACAGGCATCTATGAAACCGACACGCTTACTGGAACAACTACCAAATGGGTGCAGCAGGGAGCGTCAACAATAGGCAATGCTGTTTGCGATATGATAGATTTCAGAACATCTGACGGATTGGTAGCGGTGGCAACCCACTCCCACGGAATTTACACCAACAACATCACCAGTAAAACAAATACAACCTCAACGAATGAGTTGCAAGCTGCAAGTTTAAAGTTTAAAGTTTATCCCAATCCCAACAACGGTATGTTTAATGTGCAAATGAGCCGATCTGAAAACATTAAAATGGGCGGCAGTTTTGAAATTTATGATATGATGGGAAAAAAAGTATATGAGCGAGCCATTAGCGAACAGCAAATGGGTAATAGTGCTAACAACTCTGTCGACTTGTGGCTTATCCCCATTAACTTGAGCGAAGAGAAAAGCGGAATTTACTACTGCGTGCTGAAATCGGACGATGCGGTTGAAACAAAAAAGATGGTTATTGTTAAATAAATTCTTCTGAGTGGCTGTTTAAATTTAAATTAAAGAAAATACTCACTAAGCACACAAAGGATGAATTTTTTTGGTGGCCTACGTGAAAAAATTTGTGCTCTTTTCCGTTAAAAAAAGTCTCTACGCTAAGTAACACCTTGTCATCTAAGATTACCTATCACGTAACGGTAAAGAAAATACAAGTTAGGGGTAAATATAAAAGAATAAAAAAATGAACAAACTATTTTTAATACATCTGGGATATTATGACGAGGCAGTTTGTAAAGGTCTTTACGAATGCCATACTAACGTTTTTATAGTTGCTGCCGATTTTGAAGATGCAAAATCAAAAGCCAAACAACTGGATATCTATCAAGCAAAGAAAATGCACATTGATGGCATGCAATTAATAGAGGCGGTCAATGGCTTTTTGGTTGATTTAAAACTCAACAAATATCTAAACGGAGAAGACAGGGTTACAATACAACACGCATTTTAAATTTGCAGAAGTAGAATCTTTATCTCTTCCGCACAAAACCCCAACTCATGAAATCAATTTTTAAATGTACCTTACTTATTGGGCTTATTTGGCAACATACAGCTATCGGACAATCTGTGATACGTGCCTACCCTGACTCTTTAGTTGCTCCCATAAATGAAAATCTAACTCCCGGAGTTTTCTTTTGCCCTAAAACATCTGCAGCTTCTACTGATTTTAAGAACAATGGCATTCGACAAAACAACATAAGAACAAATGCAATAGAAAATGCGTTAAATAATGCATCGAATTTAACCAATTGCCTTTCTTTATTGGCTGCAATGGAGACCGAGTTGCAGAGTTTATCTTTAAAATGCAACAAGCTCATTTTTATTTTTGAAAAAATGCCTTTATGGCTGAGCAGCTCTGCTGACGGGAATCCGGTTACCGGTATTGGCGGGTACTATGTTTTTAATACAAAACCACCGGCTAACTGGAATAATTGGCAAACAGCGGTAGACAGCATTACATCAAAAATTGTAAATCAATTTAAAATACCAAATGCATATTTTGAAATTTGGAATGAACCGGACTTGGGTTCGTGGAGTGGAACAACATTTGAATATTTTACTCTTTACAAAAGAACTTTTGATAGAATAAAATCAGCAAACCCATCGGCAAAAGTTGGCGGACCAACGGTAAATTTCTGGGCAAATAATCTGAACTGGCAACCCCCTTATGGATATATCTCCAATGCAAAAGCCGACTCTTCTCTTATCTCTCAGTTATTGGACTCTGCGGTGGTTTGGAATAAAATTCCTGACTTTATTTCCTGGCATAATTTTAATATTTCATATCAAGAGTTTGGCAATGCGGCCAATTATATTCAGAACAAATTACTTGCATTGTCACTTCCTAATATTCCACTAATTGTTAGCGAATGGAATGCTCCCTCAGCAGTAAGAGACACAAGGCTAGCTACATCCTATATGATTAAAGCCCAACTGGAACTTTCTAAAACCATTATTGAAAATAATTCAATTGCAGCATGGCAAGACTTTAATCCCAGCACCACGGAATTTCATCAGGACTATGGATTACTCACTTATGGAGCAATTCACAAACCTGCTTATAATGGACTTTTGCTTTCAGAAAAATCAAGTGGAACAACTTGCAAAATGAACTCTTCTGTCCCTTATGATGGAATATCTTCAGTTATAAATGACACCTTATCTGTTCTCATTTCTAATTACTGTCCCCCACCATTTGTTGAAGCTCTCAACAATACATTGTATCAAGGAAAGATCAATATCAAGCAATTAGACAGTGCAGGATATCTAGATATTGCAGGTAAGAATGCATTGCACCTTGATTCGATTTACAAAGGATTAATTACCATTCAAAATTCCAATGCGATGCAAATTGCAATTAATAATTCCATCAAAATTTACCAACACTATGATTCTATTGAAACTTCACCTAGGCAATTCATGCTGAATATCGATGGATATACTGGTAATTATTCAGGTCAATCATTCATTGTTGACTCAACACATAACAACATGCAGTTTAAATATGATTCATTGCTGGTGGCTGGCGATACACAATCCTCTGCTATTTCCAAAATACTCTCTAATCAAAACATTAATTACTCAACGATTGCGGTAAATGGCGGGCAATATTCATTTTCTTTACAACCCAACGCTGTTTGTTTATTGAAGATTAATATTCCAGGAATAAATAGCATTACAAAAAATGATTTACATAAAAATAGTTTTACCATTTATCCAAATCCCGGTTCCGAACAACTGACTATTGTCTTTTCATCTCAAGAAACAAAAAACGAACAAATACAATTTTATAATTCCATCGGGGATTTAATTAAAACTGTTGATACAAAAAGGTACTCAACAGCAATTGATGTTTCAGAACTTCCTATTGGTATTTATTTTATTCAATTAAAAAATGATATACAACAGGATCAGAAATTCATAAAACAATAATCAACAGCGGAAAATAAACTCTCATCAGCACCAAGTCTGAAGATAAAATATAAAGCATGCGCTAAAGAGGAAGAAGGACGAGCTTGTTCTGCAAGAATTTAATTGTCTTTTCAATTTTATCATACATTACTACATCTTCTGTGATATACTTCACTTCCTTTCTGTAATCAGTTATTAGTTTTTCAATAGCCGGAGAAGAAATCATGCTACTCCCATCTCCCTTGTTATTTCCGCCTCTCCTTTGAAGATGAAGGGGGTGAGATGTGAGGTGTTTTCTAAATTCAAGCGCCTGCGCAGAGGTAAATAGTTCGATGGCGAGAATACGTTCAAGATTTTCTACAACACGAAAACATTTTGTCGCAGCATTTGCACCCATGCTCACATGATCTTCCTGCCCGTTGGAGGAAACGATGGAATCCACCGATGCAGGAGTAGAAAGCTGTTTGTTCTGCGATACAATGCTCGCGGCTGTATATTGCGGAATCATGAAACCGGAATTCAATCCGGGATTTGCTACAAGGAAGGGAGGCAAGCCCCTTTGTCCTAAAATTAGCTGATACGTTCTGCGCTCAGAAATACTGCCAAGCTCAGACAAAGCAATGGCAAGCAGATCAAAAGCAATGGCAAGGGGCTGTCCGTGAAAATTCCCTGCGGAAATAATTTCATCCTGATCTGGAAACAAAGTAGGATTATCTGTAACAGAATTTATTTCCGTAAGAAAAATATTCGCGCAATAACCAATCGCATCACGCGAAGCGCCATGCACCTGCGGAATGCAGCGGAAGGAATATGGATCCTGCACATGTTCTTTTTTTCTCTTTATAATCTGACTTCCGCTCAGCAGTTTGTTGAAGTTCTTGGCAACGGTCATCTGTCCTGCATGCGCACGTATTTTATGAACAATCTCTTCGAATGGTTCAGGGCGTCCGTCAAAAGCATCAAGAGAAATTGCTCCGACTATATCGGCACAATCAGCAAGCTGTTTTGATTTGAGAATACTCCAAACCCCGTAAGCGCTCATGAATTGGGTTCCATTGAGCAAAGCAAGCGCTTCTTTGGATTTGAATTTAAACGGTAAAAGTTTCAGCTTTTTCAGAACAACATCAGCCGATTGCCTCTTTCCTTCAAAATAAACTTCTCCCTTTCCAAGCAGCGGAAGTGAAAGATGCGCCAGCGGAGAAAGATCGCCAGAAGCACCAAGTGAGCCTTGCTGATAAACAACAGGTATAACATCTTGATTATAAAGATTTATCAATCGCTCAACCAACTCTAAGCTTACACCTGAATATCCGAACGATAATCCTTGAATTTTCAGCAGCAACATCAGCTTTACAATCTCATGAGGCGCTTCCTCACCTACTCCGCAGGCATGTGAAACAACTAGATTTTCCTGCAATTTCGCTAAATCTTTTTCCGGAATAGATTTATTATAAAGCGCACCAAAACCGGTATTGATTCCGTAAATGGATTCCTTGCTTGATTGTAATTTCTTATCGAGATACTTGCGACATTTTATAATCTTTTTTCTCGCTTCGTCCGACAAAGCAAGCGTATGCTTTTCAGAAATAATTTTCCGAATTTCCTGGAAATCAATTTTGGAAGTTATTTTGTAAATACTCATATTAGTTTCGAAATAATTAAATCGACTTTCATTTTTATTTGCTCTCCTGAAATCATATTCTTCAAAGTCAACTCTCCTGTTTTCATTTCATCACCACCGATTACGATCACAAACGGAATTTGTTTTTTATTGGCGTAGCCAAACTGTTTGCTGATCTTTTTCGTAATGTCAGGATAAACCTCGGTATTTATGCCTGAAACACGCAACTGCGATGCAACACCAATGCAGTAAGTCCTTTCCGCTTCTCCAAAATGCGCAAGCATCACTTTTGTAATAGAAGCTGTCAGTCCGATGCTGTCGAACAAATTCAATTCATTCATCACATCAAATATCCTGTCAATACCAAACGAGATTCCAACTCCTGAAATATTGGGTAAACCAAAAATTCCTGTAAGATCATCGTAACGACCGCCACCGCAAATGCTTCCCATCTGGAGATCGTTGGCTTTCACTTCAAAGATGGCACCTGTGTAATAGTTGAGTCCGCGGGCGAGAGAAATATCAAGTTGGATATTGGATGTTGGATATTGGATGTTGGAAAGTTGAGAGAAAATAAATTCAATCTCTTCAACTCCTTTCTTCCCTATTTCTGAATTCGCATCTTCGTTCCACACCTTTAATAAATTCAACTTGTTCTGATCAATAGCTGCTTTCAGCTCCTTTTGTGGTGATTCAAAAAATAAAGTACTGAACATACCAGCTTCCGGCAACGGAAGTATGTTTTGAGAGATCAGTTCTTTCCTGACAAATTCCGCACCCATCTTATCCGCCTTATCAAGAATAGTAACAAACTCAGAAAAGTCTTTGATCTTAAAAAAATCAGCAATGCCCTGAAGAATCTTTCGGTTATTGATTTTTATCGTAACAGATATTCCAAGTTTCGTATAAACATCATTGATGATTTGAATTAACTCCACCTCATTCAACAAAGAATCGCTGCCAATCACATCCGCATCGCATTGATAAAACTCTCTATATCTTCCTCGCTGCGGACGATCTGCTCTCCAAACAGGTTGTATCTGGTAACGCTTAAAAGGAAAAGTAATTTCATTCTGATGCTGAACAACGTAACGGGCAAAGGGAACTGTGAGATCGTAGCGAAGGGCTTTTTCACTAATATGTTTAGTTACGTCTTGAGTTTTAATATCTGTAATAATTTTTTCTATACACTCCCATTGTTCTTGCAAAGTCTGTTTATTAAAATTTTCATCTTCTAAATTTAATAATGAAGTTTTTTTTGATTGCAAATCTTCTTTCAAATCTTTTCTTACTGACTCGAAATACTCTCCAGAATCCAATATTTTGAATATCAACTTATCTCCCTCATCTCCATATTTTCCTGTAAGCGTTTCCAAATTCTCCATGGCAGGAGTTTCAATGGGCTGGTAGCCGTACTTCTCAAAAACTTCGCGTATGGTTTTAAAAATAAAATTTCGTCTCACCATTTCGGTGGGGGAAAAATCGCGGGTGCCTTTTGGGGTACTTGGTTTCATCAGCGAATACGAATCAATACAAATGTATGAATAGACTCATGGCTAATTAATGTTTACGATTCTCTTATAAACCACTTCAGTTCGGGTGCACGCTGATAATATTTTTCATGATGTCCAAAACCTAATTCATTATATACATCGTAAGCACATCCGACAATTGCATAACTTAATTCAGGGTAAAGCAAATCAGACTTCCTTACAGTAGCTGGCATTTTTCAATTCGTGAATTTGCATTGATTCGTATTCGTTGATGGCATCAAATATCGGATTTTTTATGAAAGAGTTGCTACTTAACCAGCATGCCATTCAACCGCATGAGTTCTGTTTCGGCTGACTTGGCATCGTAGCGGGCATTCACAAGGCGGATTTGAGCATCTTCATAACTTTTTTGAGCATCCTTCAGCTCCAGCGAGGATGTCTTTCCTATACGAAAACTTTCTAATGCACTATCTATATTCTCTCTAACAATCTTGGAATTATCTTCTTCCATCTGCAACACTTCTTTTGCCTGTTCAAAATTGCGGTAAGCGGTGGCAATATTATTTTCCAACTGAGTTTTTATCATACCATATTGCATTTTGCTTATTGCAAGCTGGATTTGCGCGTCTTTTATCTGTCGGTTCACTTCAAAACCGTTAAACAAATTCCATGTAACAAAAAAACCTTTATTAAATCCAAGATTCTGATTGAGCAGCATAAATCCTGCATCATTTACCGAACGGGAGAAAAGATAATTGGCATTTAGACCAATAACAGGACTGTGCATAGCACGACTCGCCCGCAAAGAACAATCAGCAATTTTTATATTTTCTTCAGAGAATAACAATCCATTGTTTTTTTTCTCAACGGATGTTTTCAAATCCCCATATTTTGGATTGTAAGCAAACACAATAGAATCCGCTGCATCAAAATCCTTTTCAGAATTACGCGCAAGTAATTGATTCAACGCTGCTTTTGAATTAAACAGCGCAGATTGAAGTTTCAGCAACTGCGACTTTTCCGCATTCATATCCACCTTCGCCTGCATCACTTCCAGTCTGGAGCCTGAACCTACATCGTATTTTTCCTGAGATATTTTTTTTCTTTCTTCGTAAATAGAAACCAGCTCAGATGTTGCCCTAATCAACTGCTTTTGCCGTACCACATCGTAATATGCTTTAATCACCTCGGAAATATTATTTTCAATTTGAATCTTAAGATTGAGTTCTCCCATCGCTTTTAATTCTTTCAGCTTTTCATAATTGGCGAACATTTTCAATCCATCAAACAATGTCCAGTTTAAGGCAAGACCGTAATTCACATTGTTCGAAACCACGCCTTCTTTATTAACATCCTGTCCGATTGAATAGTGCTGCTTTGTAGCATTGCTTGCAAAACTGCTTGCTGCATTAAAAGAAACCTGCGGACCTATCCCTGCATTGCCAAATGAAACATCATTACTGCTGATATCGGATTGGTTTTTCGCTATTAGTATTGAAAAATTATTGTTTAACGCAATCCCTACGGCCTGCTCAAGTGTGAGCATTTGCTGAGAGGAAGCAATCAGCGAACAGAAAAGTAAAATCAAAATAAATATCCTGCGCATATTGTTTTAATGAATAACAAAAGTAATTATTTTACACAGTCTTAGACAAATACTTCACTGATCTGATTTCAGAAACATCTTAATTCAAAATCACCTGCAATTAAACTAAATCTCTATATGTTTGCATCAAAGGATTTGCTTCGGGATTTATTTCACAAAACTCTCTACCGCCAATCGATAAGAATCCAGTCCGAAGCCGGATATACTTCCTTTGCATTTTCCTGCAATGAGGGAATGATGACGAAATTCCTCCCTTGCATAAATATTGGAGATATGAACTTCCACTACCGGTGTTTGTATGGCTGCCACAGCATCTGCTATTGCCACTGAAGTATGCGTATAACCGCCAGCATTCAGAATAATTCCATCATAAGCAAAACCGACTTGGTGAAGTTTGTTTATTATTTCCCCTTCCACATTGCTTTGAAAATAATCTATCTGAATAGAAGGATATTTCTTCCCAAGTGTTTCCATGTACTCCTCAAAGGTCTGACTTCCGTAAACCGATGGCTCCCGAACTCCGAGCA
This sequence comes from Bacteroidota bacterium, assembly GCA_016213435.1. Taxonomy (GTDB): domain Bacteria; phylum Bacteroidota; class Bacteroidia; order Palsa-948; family Palsa-948; genus Palsa-948. Next base: position 19,001 of record JACRAL010000136.1, on the reverse strand, counting down.
GGTTAAGATTGGGACCGTTGAGAATAAGTAGTTTATTTTCCTTCGGCATGTTTTTTAAAGTTATCTAAAATAGCTTGCCACCCGCTTCGCTGCATTTCAATTGGATTTTGTGTTTCGGCTTCAAAACTCTCGATCACTTCTGTTTCGTTTTCTTTATTTATAAAAGTGATTTTTGCTTTTCTGCCATCACCCATGGTGTAAGCGATCAGTTCGTTTGCTGTTATTTCATCATACACACCCCAAAAGTCAAAACCAAAACTGCCATCTTTGGACTCCATCCTTGAAAGGAATTTACCGCCTACTCGTAAATCATTTTCAGCTCTTGGCGTATGCCAGTCGGCACTGGCATTATTCCATTTCATGATATGCTCAGGAGATGTCCAGCACTTCCAGACCTTTTCTATCGGTGCATGTATAGTTGCTTTAACCATAATTGTTTTGTTTTGCGTTACTTCCATAGTGAAATTTATTTTTCAGTACAATTGAACATCCATTGAACCCCAAATTTATCTGTGCAACTTCCGTAGTATGCTCCCCAAAACATGTCCTGAAGTTCCATAGTTACTTTCCCTCCTACCGACAATGCATTAAACAGTTTTTTAGTTTCCGCTCTGGTATCGGGTTCAAGGCTTATATGAACATTGTTCCCAAAATTCACTTTAAAGCCCATTGATTCAGGAGCATCTGTTCCCATTAAAATATGTCCTCCAACAATTGGCAATTCAATGTGCATGATTAAATTTTTGTCTTCCTCTGCAAATGGCGGCATTCCATCTGCAAGGGGAACATCCTTAAAACGCCCTATTCCACCACCGCTGAATTCTCCGCCAAAAACGGATTTGTAAAAACTAAATGCCTCCTCCGTGTTTCGAGGAAAATTGAGATACGTGTTTGTTCTTGCCATATTTATTTGTTTGTTGATACAAATATAATTTTATTTGTTTTCTATTTACCGAATGCACTAATTGAAAACAGAAACAAGCAGAAACAGGAATAGTATAACTATTTTCATTGCTTTGTTTCGAGAAATGTAAATATAAATTATTTTTGCAATAACTTGACTAATTTCAATGCTGTGTTGACCATCTGTTGTTGCGATGGCATTTCGCCAGAAATTTTCTGTGAGATTGCTTCGTCCTCGCAATGCGATCGTGCATAAGTCATGATTATTATTCATTTGTAAATTCGTACTTCGTATGCCACTCCTCAACTCCTTCGCTTCATGGCTCATGACCAAACGCATGCACCAGATCGAATTGTTCATGAAATATCCGCATGAAGTTCAGAACGAGTGGTTCAGAAAACTGATGGATTCGGCAAAGAACACGGAATGGGGAAAAAAATTTAACTACACATCCATTGAAACACCTGAACAATTTTCAGCAAGAGTCCCTTTGCAGGACTACGACTCAATAAAACCATATATCGAACGTATCCGCAGAGGAGAACAAAATATTCTCTGGCCTACGGATATAAAATGGTTCGCCAAGTCATCGGGCACAACAAATGACAAAAGCAAATTTATCCCTGTGAGCGAAGAATCGCTGGAAGAATGTCATTACAAAGGCGGAAAAGACATGGTGGCTATTTATTGCAATAATTATCCGACAACAGAAATATTTACCGGAAAAAGCCTTGCATTGGGAGGAAGCCACTTTATCGACACCTATGATAATTATGAATCGTACCATGGAGATGTTTCCGCTATCATCATGCAACACCTTCCGCTGTGGGCAGAATTTTTTCGCGCCCCGGACCTTTCCATTGCACTCATAAGTAACTTCGAAGAGAAGCTGGATAAAATGGCAAAAGCCACGATGACAGAAAATGTAACAAGTATTGCTGGCGTTCCATCATGGATGAATGTCTTTCTGAAATACATTCTGGAAATTTCTCGAAAAAAAACCATCAAAGAGGTTTGGCCAAACCTCGAAGTCTACTTTCATGGCGGCATCAATTTCTCTCCTTACGAGGAAAATTTTAAACATCTTTTGGGAAACGATACCATGCGATATTTTGAACTATATAACGCATCGGAAGGATTTTTCGGCTTACAGGATCAGAAAAAATCAAGTGACCTGCTCTTGATGCTTGATTATGGGATATACTATGAATTTATTCCCTGCGATAACATAGATAACAAAAACGAAAAAACCATTCAGCTGCGTGAAGTAAAAACCGAACAGAATTACGCGATGGTAATCTCAACAAACGGAGGGCTGTGGCGTTACCAGCTCGGAGATACTATTAAATTCACTTCTGTGAATCCATACCGCTTTAAAATAACTGGACGCACAAAACATTTTCTGAATAGCTTTGGAGAAGAAGTGATCATTGATAATACAGAAAAAGCATTGAAGATCGCCTGCGAGAAATCAAATTCAATAGTAAAGGAATATACAGTGGCGCCTGTATTTATGGAAGAAAATAAAAGTGGCGCCCATGAATGGCTGATCGAATTTGAAAAATCTCCAGAAGACCTGAATTATTTTTCGGAAGTGCTCGACAATGCCCTGAAATCATTGAATTCGGATTACGAAGCAAAACGTTTTAATAATTTTGTGCTTCGCGCGCCAATCATCCGAAAAATAAAAGAAGGAACATTTTATAACTGGCTCAGAAAAAAAGATAAACTCGGAGGACAGAACAAAGTTCCCCGGCTTTCGAATGAAAGAAAATATGTGGAAGAGATTTTATCTATAAAGTAAGCTGAACTATTTTGCCAGGATAGCTCAGTGGCAGAGCAACGGTTTCGTAAACCGTAGGTCGTGGGTTCAACTCCCATTCCTGGCTCAAAAAAAATAATTTGATAATGCGTTAATTAAAAGATGAAAAAACAAACAATAAAATGCATTTCTAAATACACAAACTTGTTTGTCCTCTTGTTTGTATTAGCAGCATTTCAGAATTCAAAATTTGTTTTTATAAAATCCATCCCAAAAACATCTGTGTCATTTACCACAGATAATCTTGGAAACGCTTATATTGTAGCAGGAAATATAGTAGAGAAATACAGCCCTGAAGGTAATTTTCTCAAATCCTACAGCGACAATAATCTTGGCAAAATTTCTCTCCTTGACGCAAACAACCCAATGAAACTTCTGCTGTTTTACGAACCCTTTCAGCAAATGATTATTCTTGACAATACGCTCACTCCTTCAACAGATCCCATTCAGTTTCAATCCATGGGATACAACCAGATTTCTCTACTCTGCTCTTCTCACAACAATGGAACATGGATTTACGACAAGCAAAATGCAGAGCTAATTCGCTTTGATCAAAGTTTTCAGAAAATCAATCAGAGGGGCAATGTTTCACAACAACTTCTTACAGAAATAAATCCCAACTTTCTTATAGAAAAAAACAACAGAGTATTCCTAAATGATTCCACCAAAGGGATTTTTGTTTTTGATATTTACGGCACCTATAATAAAACGATCCCTCTCAAAGGGTTATATCATTTTCAAATCGATAACGACCTTATCATTTTCTTCAAAGACGGAAAAATGAACAGTTATAATATGAAAACACTGGAAGAAGGAAAAATATCCTTACCCGAATTGCAAACACTCGATGCCCGTACCGAAAAAGAAAAACTATATTTGCTGAAACAAAAAAGCTTAGACATTTACAACGTACAAAAATGAAAACCAACACCAACATGCACATTGCCGTATCCGGAAACATTGGTTCCGGGAAAACAACACTTACATCCCTTCTAGCAAAGCATTATAAATGGGTTGCTCATTATGAAGATGCAGACAACAACCCGTATCTCAACGATTTTTACGAAGATATGCAGCGATGGTCATTTAACCTGCAGGTTTTCTTTCTCGACAGCCGCTTTCAGCAGGTCATTGAAATTCGCAAGAACAAGAAAACAATCATTCAGGACAGAACGATATATGAAGATGCAAATATTTTTGCGCCTAATCTTCACTCCATGGGTTTAATGACCACCCGTGATTTCGACAACTATATGAGTCTTTTCAACCTCATGCAGTCGTTCGTTCAACCGCCTGATCTGCTGATCTATCTCCGAGCATCCATACCTACTCTGGTTGAACAAATCCAAAAACGAGGCCGCGAATATGAAAAAGCGATTCGGCTTGATTATCTTCAACGCCTGAATGAACGGTACGAAGCATGGATAACCAAATATGAAGACACACACAAAAGCAGCCGCTTACTTATCATTGATATTGACGACAATGCATTCTCAGAGAAAAAAGAAGATTTGGGAAAAATAATCCGAAAGATTGATGCTGAAATACACGGCTTGTTTAAAAAATAATCCGCAGAACTTCCTTCGTGTCCTTTGTGTAAAATTTATTATCTTTAGGTTTCAATGTGTACTCTAGAAAAGAAACAAGTATGACATTCTTCTTTATCGCATTTTTCTTCATAGCATTTATCTTCTCCATATTGATAAATGGATTGTTCCTCAGACTCTCTATGACACTTGGCATCAGAGATAAGAAGGAAACTGTGATCCGATGGGCATCTTCTTCAAAACCGGCACTAGGGGGGATTTCATTTTTTATTGTATTCCTGATTTCGCTCGCGAGTTACTCAATATTCTTTGAAACACAAGAAGTGCTGTTAAACAAAAAAGTGCTCGGCTTGCTCTGCACCGTAACACTCGCCTTTATGATGGGATTGGCAGATGACGCGTATAATACCCGCCCGTTTTTAAAGTTATTTGTACAGATTCTGTGCGGGTTAATTCTATGCTACTCTGGAGTATTTATCGGGATTTTTCCAAATATGATGCTCAATTATCTTCTTACTATTATTTGGGTAGTGGGAATTATGAATTCATTAAATATGCTCGACAACATGGATGCTATCTCTACCATTGTTTCCATTTCCATATTTTCCTCAGCACTGATGCTTCTTGCTATTGCCGGCTATCAAAATAATATTCATTTTCTTATTCTCATAGGTACAATCGCTTCGCTCTCAGGATTTCTTCTATTTAACTGGCATCCATCAAAACTTTTTATGGGAGATACAGGAAGTCAAATTCTTGGCTTACTTTTATCCGTAATCGGAATCGTTTATTTTTGGAACGATTCGACTTCATTTAACGATACAATTTCTATTTCGAGGCAAATCCTGATGGTTGCAGTTGCGTTTGTTCTTCCTATCGCTGACACAACCATTGTTATAATAAACCGTCTTCTCAAGCAAAGCTCTCCCTTTATCGGTGGCAAAGATCACACTACACACCACCTGTTTTACAGAGGACTCACCGAAAAAAGAATTGCCATTCTCTTTGCACTAATTGGAATGGCTTCTGCCTGCCTGATCTATTTTATCGAAACAAAAATCCCCTCATGGTCATTGGACGATTTTCTTCTTATTTCTATTTTTCCTGTCGGAATTTTTGCTTCTCTATTCATAATCACCCTAATGAAAGGAAACATCATACAACAAACACCTTCATTGAATCAATCCCCTGCTGAATGTTTAGATAATGAAAATATTAACCATGCTAAAAAATACAGCATATAAACTTTATTTTTTTTTAGTAAAAGGGCGGATAGGAGGACTCTTCCTCTTAATCCTTCTTCTGATTGTTCCAATTGAGTTTTTTATTTTTTCTTCAAAAATGACCTCAGAAGATGAGCTCTACTGGAAATCTTTTCTTGCCAACAACAGAACGTACGGAGTGATGGTGCCCAGAGACCTTCAGTTCGCTGAAGAAAAAGTTCCTGTATATGATTTCACAGTAACAGAAAGTATAGAACGGGAATTGATTGTGAACACCTATTTTCATTCTCAAACAATCTTGATGCACAAACGAGCAAACCGTTGGCTACCCTTTATTGCCTCCATCTTGAAAAAAAATGGCATACCCGATGATTTTAAATACATACCACTGATTGAAAGTAATTTAACCAACAGCGTTTCTCCAAAGGGAGCTGCAGGATTTTGGCAGTTTGTAGATGGTACCGGCAAACAATACGAACTTGAAATGAACGATGAAATTGACGAACGGTATAACCTAGAAAAATCTACTGAAGCAGCATGCAGATATTTCAATGATGCTTATAAAATATTCGGCAACTGGACTTTGGCTGCAGCCTCTTACAATATGGGTATTGACGGTTTAAAAACTCAGATGGAAAAACAAAAAGCAAATTCATACTATGATCTTACACTTAACGAAGAAACAGCCCGCTACATCTTCAGGATACTTACTGTAAAAGAAATTATTTCAAACCCCAAAAAATATGGCTATTTACTCAGAACCAAAGATCTTTATCCGCCTATTTCAACTCGAAAAATTCGGATTGACAGCAGTATTACAGATCTTACTGATTTTGCAAATAAAAATAATGTGAGTTATAAAATTCTGAAATACTTTAACCCATGGCTGAGAAAAACACTTCTTTCTAATAAAAATAAAAAAACTTACTTCATTGAATTTCCAAAACAGGGATATAACGAAGAGTATATAGCTCGTCTGGCATCTTCTGATAGTCTGGGAATGAGAATTGATGATATTCGTCCCTCTGAAACTATCCTCTCCTCCCCTGCCGATTCCATATTCAAAAAATGAGTGCAGTTGAAATAATAATTCCGGACGTTCAGTCTGAAACGGAATTCCTCGAAGTAATTGGAGCACGCGTTCACAATCTGAAAAATATTGACGTTACTATTCCCAGAAACAAACTGGTTGTCATTACAGGTTTGAGCGGAAGCGGAAAATCCTCTCTTGCGTTCGACACCATTTACGCAGAAGGTCAGCGCAGATATATTGAAACATTTTCTGCTTATGCGCGTCAGTTTCTCGGAGAAATGGAACGCCCAGACGTAGATAAGATCACCGGACTTTCTCCTGTTATTTCCATTGAACAGAAAACAGTCAGCAAAAATCCCCGCTCTACGGTCGGCACAATCACTGAAGTGTATGATTTTATGCGATTGCTTTTTGCCCGAGTGGCAGATGCCTATTCCTATGTATCTGGAGAGAAAATGGTACGCTATACTTCCGACCAAATACTTAATTTGATTCAAACAAAATTCAAAGGACAAAAAGTAACGATTCTCGCTCCTATTGTTCGGGCAAGAAAAGGTCATTACCGGGAACTTTTTGAACTGTCGCGCAAACATGGTTTCACCAAAATGCGAATTGACGGCCATATTCAGCAACTCAAGCACGGAATGACTCTTGACCGTTATAAAATTCACGATATAGAACTTGTCATTGACCAACTTGAGATCAAAACCGGAAATGAAAAACGACTGATTGATTCTATCACGCTTGGAATGAAGCAGGGAAAAGGAACAATCATGGTGCAACACCCCTCTCCAACTCTCTCAAAAGGACAACTAAAGGTTGCGAGTGCAGCTCAGGTTTCTCCCCAGAAGGAGGAGAAGGAGGAGAAGGAAGAGGGGGTGACATTCTTCAGCAAAAACTTAATGTGTCCCACTTCCGGAATTTCTTACGATGAACCTCAGCCCAATACTTTTTCTTTCAATTCTCCCTATGGTGCCTGTCAAAAATGCAATGGTCTCGGGCACATAAGCGAAATCGACATTCATAAAATAATTCCAGATTTCCACAAAAGTATTTATAAAGGAGGGATCATTCCTATAGGAGAATACAAGCCAACCTGGATATTCAAGCAGATAGAAGCGATTGCACAGAAGTATCATTTCTCACTGAAAGAACCAATAAAAAAAATTCCGGAACATGCACTGAACGTTATTCTTTATGGCGCAGATGAAATGTTCAAAGTAAAAACTAATCCGGATAACACAGCTTACAGTTATTCTCTTTCTTTTGAAGGAATTGTGAATTTTCTTGTTAAACAAAATGACGAAGCTGTTTCTCCTTCTGTCAGCCGATGGGTAGAGGAATTTATGAACGAAAAAGTATGTCCTGAGTGCAACGGGACACGATTAAAAAAAGAAGCACAATATTTCAAGATCGGAGGAAAAAGTATTTCTGATCTTTCCTCCACCGATGTAATCGAACTGAAAAAATGGTTTGACGGTATTGAAAGTAATTTTGATTCAACACAAAATATAATTGCAAAAGAGATCCTCAAAGAGATCAGAAAGCGTATTCAGTTTTTGGCAGATGTCGGGCTTGATTACATCACGCTTGACAGAAGCGCACAAACACTTTCGGGAGGAGAAGCGCAGCGGATTCGTCTCGCCACACAGATTGGCTCTCAACTCGTGAACGTACTTTATATTCTGGACGAACCAAGCATCGGGCTTCATCAGCGCGATAACACACGGCTCATTCAAGCACTGCAAAATCTTCGAGATATAGGAAATTCTGTAATTGTAGTGGAACACGATAAAGAAATGATACTTGCGGCTGATTACGTAATTGATGTTGGTCCTGCAGCTGGAGTACACGGAGGGAAAATTGTAGGAGTAATGGAGAATGGAGAATGGAGAATGGAGAATGGAGAGTCATCCCTGACAAGAGAATATCTTTCAGGACAAAAAAATATTTCTATCCCATTAATCAGACGAAAAGGAAACGGGCAACATCTTATTCTGAAGGGTGCCCATGGGAATAATCTTAAAAATGTAACTGCAAGTTTTCCGCTCGGAAAATTTATTTGCGTTACCGGAGTTTCTGGAAGCGGAAAATCAACTCTGATAAATGAAACGCTTTATCCAATCCTAAGTCATTATTTTTATCGTTCGCATCAAAAACCCCTTGCGTATGAATCCATCAAGGGACTTGAACTGATCGACAAAGTGATCGAAGTGGATCAATCTCCCATCGGCAGAACTCCACGCTCCAATCCTGCTACTTACACAGGGGTATTCTCTGACATCCGAAATCTGTTCACCCTTATTCCCGAAGCAAAGATCCGCGGATACAAACCGGGACGTTTTTCGTTCAACGTAAAAGGCGGACGATGCGAAACCTGCCAGGGAGCAGGAGTAAGAACGATCGAAATGAATTTTCTCTCCGATGTTTATGTGAATTGCGAAACATGCGGAGGAAAAAGATACAACCGCGAAACACTGGAGCTACGCTACAAAGGAAAATCCATCAGCGATGTGCTGAACATGAGCATTGAAGAAGCCGTAACTTTTTTCGAAAGCATTCCGAACATCGTACAGAAAATACGTTCGCTGAAGAGCGTGGGACTTAATTACATCACACTCGGACAATCATCCGTTACACTTTCGGGCGGGGAAGCACAGCGTGTAAAGCTTGCCACCGAACTTGCAAAGCGCGACACAGGAAAAACCCTTTACATTCTTGACGAACCAACCACGGGTCTTCATTTTGAGGACATTCGAATTCTTTTGGAGGTATTGAACAAACTCACCGAAAGCGGGAACACCGTTATCGTCATCGAACACAACATGGATGTAATTAAAGTTGCTGACCATATTATTGACATGGGACTCGAAGGCGGTGCAAAAGGCGGAGCAATTATCTGCGAAGGAACTCCTGAAGAGATTATTAAAAATGAAAAATCGCATACAGCAAAATATCTAAAGAAAGAATTAATCAATAATGGCGCGGAACAAAATTAATTTTGTTCCCTGCAAAATCTTATTTTTGTTTAAACAAAAAAATCTCTATGGAAAACACCAACGATGAAGCACGCATTCGCAAAGCACTTGCAACAAAAGACTGGAGCGACATAAAAGCCACCGACTCCTGGCAGATATTCAAGATCATGTCTGAATTTGTGGAAGGATTTGAAAAGATGGCTCGCATAGGTCCCTGCGTTTCTGTTTTTGGTTCTGCACGCACGAAACCCGGAGCAGCTTATTACAAACTCGCAGAAGAAATTGCTTTCAAACTCACCAAATCCGGATACGGTGTGATTTCAGGAGGCGGTCCGGGCATTATGGAAGCGGCAAACAAAGGTGCGCAGGCAGGAGGAGGAAAATCCGTGGGCTTGAACATTGAACTTCCCTTCGAGCAAAAACCAAATCAATTCATTGATTATGACAAACTCGTCAGTTTTAAATATTTTTTTGTACGCAAAGTAATGTTCCTCAAATACTCTCAGGGCTTTGTGGCGCTGCCTGGCGGCTTCGGCACCATGGACGAACTCAGCGAAGCACTTACACTGATTCAAACCAATAAGATTGCGCAATACCCGATTATATTTGTCGGAAAAGAGTTTTGGAAAGGATTAATTGACTGGTGGATGGAAAAAGTTTTAGTGGAAGGCTACATCAGTCCTGACGACAAAAATCTATTCAAAGTAGTTGACACAGCGGATGAAGTGGTAAAAATTATTGATGAGTTCTATTCCAAGTACACGCTGAAGCCAAACTTCTAAGATGAATGCCCATCCTAAATCCTTCCCGAAGGGAAGGACTTGTAGCACTTACCCCTTCCCTTTGGGAAGGTTGGGATGGGCCGCTTTTCTTTTTTTAATTCTCACCTCTTTCTCCCTCCCTAACGGACAACCGGAGGTTGCGAGCGTAGCTCAACGGAGTGGGGCAACTTCTTCCTACCAACTCGCCCGTCTCAAATACAATGGCGGTGGAGATTGGTATGTGAGCCCCACCTCTCTTCCAAATTTAATTCGCTTCTGCAATAAAAACTTAGGAACAACTATTAACGAAGAAGAATCGGTGATGGAAGTTGAAAGCAAGGATATTTTTAATTATCCCTTTGTGCACATGACGGGGCACGGCAATGTGGTGTTCAGCCAGCAGGAAGCGGAGAACCTGCGAAACTATCTCATCTCCGGAGGATTTTTGAACATCAACGACAGTTATGGCATGAACCTTTTCATCCGAAGGGAAATGAAAAAAGTTTTTCCCGAATCTGATTTTGTAGAACTGCCTCCTTCTCATCCCATCTTTCACCAGAAATATGATTTCCCCAACGGCATACCTAAGATACATGAGCACGATGGAAAACCCGCACAGGCATTTGGGATTTTTTATAATGGAAGATTAGTTTGCCTTTTTAATTTTGAATGCGATATCGGTGACGGATGGGAAGACCCCGAAGTGCATCACGACTCGGAAGAAACGCGGCAGAAAGCATTGAAGATGGGAGCTAATATTATCCAGTATGTTTTGATGGGGGAAAACGTGAAGAAGTAGCAGTGCCTATTGAAATCACCAATACCATTAATATAATTCCAATGAAAAAAGTAATTCCAATTCTCTTTATCGTCTTAACGTTTGCGGGTTGCACCTCTACTATCAGCCTGCAAGTGCTCAAACCCGCAGATGTAACCCTGCCTGAAGAAATTCAGAAGTTCACGCTCGTAAACCGCACCAAGCCGAACAAAAAAAATCAGGTTTGGAATGTGGTGGAAGGAATCTTTACAGGAGAAGGCGTTTTTGAAGACCGCGAAGGGGCTCAAAATTGCCTGGGAGGATTGATGGAAACCATGCAGCACACTCCGCGCTTTACCATCAACCAGGCATCTATGGAGTTTAAAGGCACAGGCACCGATCAGTTTGCTGCTCCGCTGGCGTGGGCAGAAGTGGAAACCATGTGCAGTCAGAACAATTCAGAGGCACTCATTGTGCTTGAGACATTTGATTCAAACTCTAAATTAACCTATGATTCAAAACCTGTTACGGTGAAATTCCCCTGCTGGGATTGGAACCGAAACGGAATCAAAGATGCTGCGGAAGATGTAAACCACGATAAAGTATGGGACTCACGCGATTGCGCTGCTGCCAAACACCCTGCTGAAGAGCAAACGGTTACCACTACTGAATTCTATACCCATGCACAAATGGAAGTGAAATCCGGCTGGAGAGTTTATTTCCCTAAAGAAAAAAGGATAGTTGACGAATACCGCTTCTCAGACTATATGACATTTGACGGAAAAGGCGCAACTCCCGAACAGGCAACAGCTGCTCTGCCCAATAAACGTGATTGTATTAAAAAGACGGGCTTCCATGCCGGAAATAGTTATGGGTTCAGAATATCTCCGCAATGGATTTATGTGAGCAGGTATTTTTACACGCGGGGAAGCGCTAGCATGAAAGTTGCCGGAAAAAGAGCAAGGCAGCTCAACGACTGGAAATGCTCAATGGATATCTGGAAAAGAGAAGCGCTAAGCACAAACCGTAAAACTGCATGGAAGGCAAATTACAACATGGCAGTTGCCAGCGAACGCGAAGGCAATCTGGATATGGCAATGGTGTGGGCTAAGAAAGCGTATGAGATAGGAGGTAAATCTGCTGCTGCTTCTTACATTAACATTTTAAACAGCAGGATCATGGATAACAACCGATTGAACGAGCAGATGAAAGGAAAATAGAAGCCCGCCTCTGACGTGAAAGATCTTTCAGCTTATTTAGATAATCGTTATCTCGACAATACGGAAAATGGAATTACTCTAATTATTCTTGCGGATTCATTTTAGTAAAGTAATATACCCTCTCAAGTTTTCATCTGAAGATCCACTGAGCGTTAAACGAAGTCCTTTCATTGTATAGAAATAAGTCCCTGCAGGAAGTATGATGCCAGAAGTTGATTTACCATCCCATCCATCTTCAGGGTCGCTGCTTTCATATACTTTTATTCCCCATCGGTCGTAAATTGTTATAAGATATTCTTCTATTCCGCTGTTCGGAAAGAAAAAAATATCATTTACACCATCCCCATCCGGAGTAAACACATTGGGAGTTAAAAAATTTTCGGGTATATTTAACAGTAACAACAACGTGTCAGTACAGCCAAACTTATTGGTAACAAGCTGTGTTACAGGATAGGTGCCGGGTCCTGGAAAATTATAAACGGGGTTTCTTTCGGAAGAAACATTTCCGTCACCAAAATCCCAGTGCCATGAAATGGCACTTTTACTTAAATCCGTAAAGGTATATACCCGACTGAACAGCCTGCTCGAATCCATGGTAAAACCTGCAATGGGATTAGGCAATACAACAACAGAAAATGTTTGCGCAGTGGTGGTGCATCCATTAGAATCTGTAACATTTACAATGTAGGTGGTGGTAATATTTGGACTTATTGTAACAGAATATCCGGTGAGAAGTCCCGGCAGCCATGTGAAAGTATAAGGAGGCGTTCCACCTGATGGGTTTGCACTAAGGATACCACTACTTCCCTGACAGAGACTATCTATTACTGAAATGTTGAAAGAAAGAGGGGGTGGTTCAGTAATGACAAAAATGGACTGCAATGTGCAGCCGTAAGGATCAGTAACAAGAATAGAATATGTTCCTGCTACAAGCCCTGTAGCTGTTTTTGTAGTTTGTGAATTGTTCCATGAATAAGTATATGGAATATTTCCTCCTGAAATATAGACAGAAGCGCTTCCATTGCTATTACCATTACAAGAAGCATTGTTTTGTGTAGCTGAATCAACAACCACTGGCTGAACCTGCGGAATGGCAATTAAACTACTTCCTTTTGTACAGCCATTCGCATCGGTAATGAGAACCGAATACGATCCCACAGCAAGTCCGCTGATTGTTTTTGCGGTTTGCATATTGCTCCAAAGATAGGTGTAAGAACCAACACCTCCCGAAGGTTCAGCAGTGACAATGCCGTTGCTGCTACTGACACTACATCCGGTTTGCATGCCGTTGATAATTACTGAAGGTGGCGCTGTGCTGGAAACAGAAACAGTAGCAGTTTTTGTACACCCATTATTGTCAGTTACAAGAACAGAGTATGTGCCTACGGCTAATCCGCTGATCGTTCGTGTGCTTGCTAAATTCCCCCACAGATATGTGTAGGGAGCAACACCGCCAACAGGATTGGCTATAGCCGTTCCGTTACTGACGGTGCAACCTGCTTGTGTTGTAGTAAATGATATAGATGGCGGAGTGGTGCTGGGAACAGACACAGTAGAGGTTTTTGTACATCCGTTATTATCGGTAACAAGAACAGAGTATGTGCCTACAGCTAATCCGCTGATCGTTTGTGTGGTTTCTAAATTATCCCATAGATACGTGTAAGGAGAAACTCCTCCAGAAGGATTTGCCTTGGTAGTACCATTGCTGACAGTGCATCCGGCTGGTGTTACAGTAAACGGGACAGTTGGTGGTGCAGTACTTGAAACAAAAACAGAATCGTTTGCAGTACATCCATTATTGTCAGTAACAAGAACAGAGTATGTGCCTACAGCTAATCCGCTGATCGTTTGCGTGGTTTCTAAATTGCCCCATAGATACGTGTAGGGACTTACACCTCCTGAAGGGTTAGCTGTTGCAGTACCGTTACTGACGGTGCAACCTGCAGGTGTTTCAGCAACAGTTAGAGTAGGTGGTGCTGTTATACCAATGGTAACAGAATCATTTACAGTGCATCCATTGGAATCTGTAACAGTAATAAAATATTTTCCCGCAGAGAGTCCGGTAGCAGTTTGTGTAGTTTGCATATTGTTCCATGCATACACATAGGGATAAACACCTCCTGAAGGATTAGCTGTGGCAGTACCGTTGCTGACAGTACATCCGGCAGGCGTTCCGGTAATAGTTAGCGTAGGTGGCGCTGTGATGCCAATGGCAACAGAATCATTTACCGTACATCCATTGGAATCTGTAACAGTAATAAAATATTTTCCTGCAGAAAGTCCAGTAGTAGTTTGTGTAGTTTGCGTATTGCCCCATGCATATGCATAAGGGAAAATACCTCCTGATGGATTAGCTGTTGCAGTACCACTGCTGACGGTACATCCGGCAGGTGTTCCGGTAACAGTTACAGTGGGTGGCGCAGTGATACCTATGGCAACAGAATCATTTACAGTACATCCATTGGAATCCGTAACAGTAATAAAATACTTTCCTGCAGAAAGTCCGGTAGTAGTTTGTGTAGTTTGCGTATTGCTCCATGCATATGCATAAGGAGAAATACCTCCTGAAAGGTCAGCCGTGGCAGTGCCGCTGCTAACCGTACATCCGGCAGGTGTTCCGGTAATAGTTAGCGTAGGTGGCGCTGTTGTGGTAATGGTAATCGAATCTGCTGCAGTACACCCTTTTGCATCGGTAACTTCAATTGTATAGGAAGAAAGATCGCATAATCCTGTAATGGAAGAAGTGGTTGCGCCACTCGTCATCCAATTATATGTATATGGGCTCGTTCCTCCTAAAGGGACAACGGAAGCACTTCCAATACAGCTTCCCCAGCAATCTGTAGGAGTAAAACTCGCATTCGCTGAAAGAGCCATAGGTTGTGTAACAATAACATTTGCTATTGTGATACATCCATTTGAGTCTGAAACGGTGGCTTTATAAGTTCCGGCACATAATCCTGTAGCTGTTTGAGTAGTTTGTCCATTGTCCCATAGATATGTATAAGGCATTGTACCTCCAAAAGGGGTAGCCGTTGCCGATCCATTACAGTCGTTATTGCAAGAGGGAGTAATAACAGAAAAAGAGGATACATATAAAACCAAAGGAGTACCCACAGAAATAGAACAATAACAATTATTGCCTAAGCTGTCGATTACTTCTACCAAATAATTTTGCAAGCAAAGACCACTGCAACTTGACGTGTGGCAGCCTCCGGGTGCCCAATTATAAGTAAATGGTCCAGTGCCACCTGTCACTACTGCATTTACGGTGCCATCGCAGTTTCCATTACACAACACATCTGTTTTCGTAAGTGTAATGGTAAAGAATGCGCACGCATCTCCCGAGGGAGAACAATTACCTGCAGCTACAGAAAGATTGCTGTATCGTAGGTTGCCATGAAGAAAAGTGTTATCCGTCTTTTCTTTTGGCAGGATAACGGTAGATGTTCCTGCATCAAAAGTGAGATTGGCTGTATTGTTGAAGTCCCATTGCTGTCTAACAATAATTTTCGAATTACCTAAACTAAGCGAACGCTTTTCTTTTCCTGATCCGATAAATGCTTGACTATAAATATTTTTATTATTTGTATTTAATGCGCCTTTGATAAGAAAAACAGAGGCATCACCATCCGTTCTTATATCATCTATAAGCTTCCAACTTCCATGGCTCCCGTCAAAATAAATACTGCCGTGAATAATCTGATTGGCAGTAAAAATAGCATTGCCTCTTTGCGTTGACTTAAAGAACATTTTCCCTTCAAAATGATTTATGATTTTGGAAGAAAAACTAAAAGAGCCATAAATCAAAAGCGTACTCGTTAAAGAAGCAGATAGAACGGGTGAATAGCTGATATCCTTCCACACCATGTTTTTGCAGACTGCTGTTTGATCGATGCTCACCACCTGCCCGTTAGCAGTAAATGAATTATTGTCAAAGAATACATTATCACTATTAGTGGGCATCCCTGCTCCTCCTGCGCCACCACTCTTGTTAGACCAATGAGAAATATCATTCCATTGTCCAGCGCCTCCAACCCAGTAATATGCTTTGGAAAAACTTTCAGAATAAATCAGAAAACAGAAAAACACAAATAAGGACAATTGTTTCATCGTAAATGATTTTTATAGAACAGCAAGTTTACTATTTTTTTTAGTTGACTGAAAATATTTTTTTCTTAGAAATATTACTGCGATATAACTACACCCAATAATTACCTACTGAGACTGCTTCGTTAAAACCTTTTTAAAAAACTGGAAATTACAGAGAAGTTTTACTTGATTCAATATCTGAATTTATTTTAGATGGTAATCATTTCAATAAAAAAACCGTTTCGTTTTTCTCTGAAACGGTTTTTTCTATTTAGCTTCTGCTCTTACTCAACAACAATTTTCTTGGTTATTATTTTTTCAGATGTAGATATCTGCAAGTAGTAAACTCCCTGCGGCTGCTTGCTTAAATTAATAGTTTGCCTGTCGCCCTTGAGGGAAGGGGCTTCATATACTTCTTCTCCCAACATATTGAACACTTTGAGTGAAGCGTATCCTGATACATTGTTCGTCATATCTATTGTGAAAAGTCCGTTGCTTGGATTGGGATATACCAAAGTGACTTTATCCACATCTGTATTTATTACCGGAGTTGGGTCTTGTCCCACTCGGTAAATATTTGAACGAGACGAATTCAAATTACTCTTCATTGGCTGGGGAGTTTTCAATGAAAGATTGCTGCATCCTCCAGAGAAGGATACTTCCACATTGTAATAAAGAGTATCGCCAAAAGTAAACGTGGTGTCAGAATAAGAAGTAACAGCTGCAGGTACGGAATCTATCAGCATCCATGCAGCAGCAGAACTATTTTTCCTGAAAATATGATAGTTAGTGAATGTATATCCTACATATTCATCCCAAACCAATGTTTTAGTAGTGAGATTTGGAGACAACACCGCAAGATGAATGGTTTTGTGTTCCAGACTGAGCGGACCTTCCATGCCGCAAACATCTGTCATGGAAATTCTGTATTTCGCCCAACGGTCGTTTGGGTTCGAAACTGAATCGTAGAATGAACTTGGACTGCTGAAAGGAACAAAACCCACATGCTGGAATAACCCATTTTGCGAAGATTCCCTGTAAATATTAAACCCGGAAATGAATGAGCTTAGGGGTTTTTCCCATGCCATAAAATTCTGCTGAGTCAAGCTATCTACTGTCAATAAGCAAATCGGTTTAAGCGGAGGCAATGCCGGTTTTACAGGAACAACAAGTGCGCTTTTGCATCCATTAGTATCAGTAATAACCACCCCATAATTTCCGGGAGTTACACCTGAAAGATTTTGCGCAGTACTTCCTGTATTCCATTGATATGATTGAATGGAAGAAGCATTTTGTGGATTGAGCACCAGAAGTCCGGTACTTCCACAATCTACAGCAGAAATGGTATCCGTGATCACAACAGGTCCTGCGCTGTCTGAAACTGCCGCCATGTCTGACAAGCTGCATCCGCTTGAATCTGTAACAGTAATTGAATACGTGCCTGATGCTAATCCGCTGGCAGTAGCTGCGCTTACACCCGATGACCAATAATAAGTATACGGTGCTGTTCCTCCTGAAACTGATACAGAGGTGGAACCATTTGCCCCCGGACAAGAAGAGTTTACGGCAGATGTAGTTGCAGATAATGGTGCAAATGGTTGATTTACAAACACACTTTTTGTTGCCGAACAGGCGCTTGCATCCGAAACCACTACTTCATAAGGCCCGTAGGCAAGACCAGAGATATCTTCGGTAGTACTTCCGTTCGACCATGAGAATGTGAATGGAGAGCTGCCCGTAATATTTATATCAATAGCACCGTTTGACAAACCAAAACAGGAAACATCTGTAACCAGATTTGTTGCAACAACAGGTCCGTTAGAATTTGTTATAAGTGCATCCGCAAATGAAAAGCATCCATTTCCGTCTTTAACATTTACTCTGTATATCCCTGCCGCACGTCCGCTTATTGACATACTAGTATCGCCAGTGTTCCATAGAACATTAAAAGGAGGCACAGCACCCCCTCCGCTAATGTTTGCGGTGGCTGTACCATTAAGTGAACCGCAGGTGGTAGGCGTGGTGGTTACAGTAATTGGAATAGGAAGCGTTGCACTTACAGAAACAGTATTAGATGTATTGCAACCATTATTATCCGTTATAGCGACAGTATAGGAGTCAGGACAAAGTGCCGCTACAGTTTGAGAGATTTGTCCGTTATTCCATGAATAGGTATAAGGAGAAGTTCCTCCGCTCGGAGTTGCCGTTGCCGTTCCGTTGCAAAACGCGTTGCAGGAAACCGCAGAGGAAGTAGCGGTTGCAGAGAACATTGCAGGCTGAGTAACAATGGCTGTGCTGTTTGTATTGCACCCACTTGCATCCGTTATTGTTACGGTGTAAGTTCCGGAACAAAGGTTTAAGATAGATTGAGAAGTGATGCCTCCAGGATTCCACAAATAAGAATAGGGCGATAGTCCTCCCGTAGGATTTGCAGTTACAGAGCCATCACACATTCCAAAACAAGAAACATTGGTTGAGCTAGCAGAAACAGAAAGAAGTGCGTTGATTGTAACTAAAATTGAATCACTTGCTGTTCCGCAGGAGTTGGTAACATCAAGAGTATATGTGGTTGTTACTGTTGGATTCGCAACAGGACTAACACATGTGATGCAACTCAATGTAGCAGAAGGACTCCAATTATAGGTACCTGTTCCGCTTCCGTTCAGT
>JACRAL010000138.1 GCA_016213435.1 Bacteroidota bacterium | reverse complement strand
TGCATAAATATCTTTGTTTGTCTTTGACAATGCCATCTTTACGAAAATTTGTACCTCTACACTTTGGGCAGCAATCCATAAAATGTGATTTTATTGGTTTAACCGCACAAAGATATAAAACTATACTTAATTAACAATGCCCTTATTTTATTTTTTTTTTCCAATGATATTGATTGCTTTTTCCATAATGGTTAGACGAAGAACTGACGCTTTAAGTTGCAATCGGGCTCATATTAGAGAAACAAATGATGGGTACCACATACTTAGCCGAAGGTAAGAAAAATATCAAAAAATACAACTTTAGTCTTCATGATTTTATAGACATGTTTTATAAATTCAATAATTTTAATGTTTTGTGTAGGTGTAATTCAACTGCTTCGGTAGAACATTCAACTGCTCCGGTAGAGCATTCAACTGCTTCGATTGAGCATTCAACTGCTCTGATTGAACATTCAACTGCTCCGGTAGAGTATTCAACTGCTCTGATTGAACATTCAACTGCTTCGGTAGAACATTCAACTGCTCTTATTGAACATTCAACTGCTTCGATTGAACATTCAACTGCTCCGGTAGAACATTCAACTGCTTCGATTGAACATTCAACTGCTTCGATTGAACCTTCAATTGCTCCTCTTGAACCTTCAACTGCTCCTCTTGAACCTTCAACTGCTCCGGTAGAACATTCAACTGCTTCGATTGAACCTTCACCATTTACTACACAAGATTTGATGCACCGAGGATATACGCGACATTAGCCATCGTTTTTGAACCGAATGCCTGCATTGTTTTTTGATTTTCGCGGTAAATAACAGCAGGGTTTACAGAAAGTTTTTTACAGATTTTATTAGTTGAATAGCCATTCTTTAACATATACCTCAGTATTTTAAACTGGAGTGGGGAAAGAATTTTTGATTTGTCTTTTGTGTCTTTAATCCTTTGAATCTGATCCAAGGAATTGAGATGCATGATTTCGCCCTGCATAATTAAATCAAATAATTTCTCAGATGGTTTTGCATCAGGAGAAATAAATTTTAGCATGTACGACATAATGTTTTTTTTATTTCTGTTTCATCCCTCTCTGATGAAAGACGGAGTCCGTCAGTTATTGGCGGACAAACCTCACACAAGCCTCGTTCACAAATTTATTTTTGTCTTATTCTCCTATCAATATACCTGCATTGTTTGCACCAAGAACCACGGTGTAGTATGCTGAAGGGTATTGTATTCCATATATGCCCTCTTGCGCATTTCCATTTCAGAGGGGTATCCACATTAATATATTTTTTAGAAAGGCATCTGCCTTTCCTTTGTTTTGCTATGCGGTGCATTTCTTCTATGCTATGCGTGCTCTTTCTCATTTTTTTTCTGGCGCAAACAGCGCACCATGTTTTTTGATTGACGATGCTGCCTGGTGTTGCCTGCCATACGTGCCCTTTGGCACATTGCCATTTGAGATGGCTTTCTTTATTAATATATGTTTTTGAAAGGCATTTTCCTCCCCGCTCTTTTGCAATTTGTTTCATCTTTTGCAGGGTATGTTTTACATTGCCGTAACAATACGGGCACCACGAGCTGTCTTTTACACTATGCGGTGAACTTTTCCAAACATGCCCTTTGCTGCATTGCCATAGGAGTTTGAAAGTATTATTGATATATATATTTGAAAGACATTTCCCTCCTCGTTCTTTTGCTATGCCGCGCATTGCCTCAATGGTGCCTTTTTGTTTTGTATTGCATGCCGGGCACCAACTGCCCCGCCTGATTATTGAAGGATACGCATCCCAGGTATGCCCCTTTGAGCACATCCATGTAAGTTTTCTATCTGCGCCACAATATTCTTTACTCAGGCATTTGCCTTCTCGCAATTTGGCAATTGCCTGCATATTTTCTATGGTATGTCGTGATGGCATTTAATTTATCCTTCAAACCTCACCACCTGAGAGGGTGACAGAACAGTCGACATCCCTCGTCACGCGAAGCGCGTTCCACCCACTTGGAAGGGGGAATAACAGCCCTCCCCCCCAAAAAACGCCCATCATTTCTGATAGGCGTTTGATTTTTTCCCCGACCCTAAAGGGAGAAATACAATAGCACCCTTTATGGCGGGGGCGTATATTTTACTTCTTATATTTTGCAGCAACTTCCTTCGCTACAGTCTCAAGTGTGTTGGTTATATCGTCAGTGAGTTTTCCTGTACGCAGTTCGTCCAGCACTTTTTTGTACTTGGCTTCCATGATCGTGAGGAAATCAACTTCAAACTCTTTTACCTTGTTCATAGGCACATCGCGCAAAAGCCCCTTTGTTCCGCAGTAAATGATGGCGGTTTGTTTTTCAACGGTCATAGGGGAATACTGCGCTTGTTTCAGGATCTCCACGTTGCGTGCTCCTTTTTCAAGAATGGCTTTTGTAGAAGCATCAAGGTCAGAACCAAATTTTGAGAACGCTTCCAGCTCGCGGTATTGTGCCTGATCGAGTTTCAAAGTTCCTGCAACTTTTTTCATGGATTTGATCTGCGCATTACCTCCTACGCGCGATACCGAAATACCTACGTTAATGGCAGGGCGGATACCTGCGTTGAAAAGGTTTGCTTCCAAAAATATTTGTCCGTCAGTAATAGAAATCACGTTTGTTGGAATGTATGCCGATACGTCACCTGCCTGCGTTTCAATAATTGGCAGAGCCGTTAATGAGCCACCGCCTTTTACCACGCTTTTGAGAGAAGGAGGAAGGTCGTTCATGTTCTTTGCAATTTCATCAGAGTTAATGACCTTTGCTGCACGTTCTAACAAACGTGAGTGGAGGTAAAACACATCGCCCGGATATGCCTCGCGTCCCGGAGGTCTGCGGAGCAGAAGAGAAACTTCGCGGTAAGCAACTGCTTGTTTTGAAAGATCATCATATACGATCAATGCCGGTCTGCCGGTATCGCGGAAATATTCTCCGATAGCAGCGCCTGCCATGGGTGCAAAGAATTGCATGGGTGCAGGATCAGAAGCAGTTGCCACAACAATTACGGTGTAAGCCATGGCTCCATTCTCTTCCAGCACGCGCTGAATGTTTGCAACGGTAGAACCTTTCTGACTTATCGCCACGTAAATACAAAATACGGGTTCTCCTTTTTCGTAAAATTCTTTTTGGTTGATGATGGTATCAATGGCAACCGCAGTTTTTCCTGTTTGTCTGTCACCAATGATCAACTCGCGTTGTCCGCGTCCGATTGGGATCATCGCATCAATTGGCTTGATACCGGTTTGCAAGGGTTCATTTACGGGCTGACGGAAGATTACTCCTGGCGCTTTGCGTTCAAGCGGCATTTCGAAAAAAGGTCCTTCCAGCGGCCCTTTTCCATCCACGGGAATGCCGAGTGTGTCCACCACGCGTCCGAGCATTTTTTCGGTTACGTTGATGGATGCGATCTTGCGAGTGCGTTTTACCACATCGCCTTCTTTGATCTCTCCGGAAGAGCCGAAAATCACGGCTCCCACGTTGTCTTCTTCAAGATTAAGTACAACGGCTTTTAGGCCGTTTTCAAATTCAACGAGCTCACCCGATTGAACTTTAGTGAGTCCGTAGATGCGCGCGATACCGTCACCCACCTGGAGCACGGTTCCTACTTCTTCCAATTCGTTTTCCGATTTGAAACCTGCTAACTGTTGTCTCAGGATGTTTGATACTTCTGCTGGTTTAACTTCTGCCATAATTGTTAGTTTAATTTAGTGCCCCTCCTAAATCCTCCCCATTGGGGGAGGACTTGTATTCCTTTCTCCCTCCCTTATGGGGAGGGTTGGGGTGGGGATTTTTTAATATTCTTTTATATACGGATTCTCAGAAAAATTCATAGCTAATTTTCGTATCTGCTTTGCAATACTTGCGTCAATACGCTTATCGCCAACCTGCAAGGTGAAACCGCCAATGAGCTTTTCGTTTATTTTCTCCATTAATTCAACTTCAGACTGCCCGCCATCTTTAATTACTTCCATAACTTTTTTCCTTAAACTTTCGTCCAAGCCGGATGCAGTAGTAACAATTGCGGTGAGGATCTTTTTGTGTTCCTTGAATTGTTTTACAAATTCAATAGCGATGGCTTCAATATAGGATTCTCTTCTTTTGGCAGCAAGTAGGTGAATGAATAATTCTGTCAGTTTGCAAATTTTCCCCTGAAATATTTCTTTTAATATCGCTTGCTTCTTATCGATTTTAACGATCGGACTGTCCAGCACTACCGCAAAGTCATGATTGTTCTTACAAACAGAAGAGATCAGCTTCATGTCGTCACACACTTTTTCCAAAAGGCCTTGTTCAAGCGCCAGTTCTTTCAGTGCTTTTGCATAACGTACGGCTGCGCGTGTTCCTTCCATAATCAGTTCATCTTAACTTCTTGCAGTAAATTAGTTATTACCGTTTTTTGCTTGTCTTTCTCAGAAAGTTCTTGTTTAAGTATCTTTTCAGCTATCTCAATGGAAAGGTGAGCCACTTGATTCTTCAAATCAGTGATGGCAGCCATTTTTTCATTCTGGATACTTTCGCGTGCATTTGTAATCATTCTTTCTCCTTCTTTTGCCGCTAAGTTTTTTGCTTCCGCAATCATTTTGTCTTTCATTTCGCGGGCTTCTTTCAGGATTGTATCTCGGTCGGTTTTTGCCTGCGCAACAATTTTTTCATGGTCTGATTTCAGTGAAGTCATCTCCTCTCTTGCTTTTTTAGCTGTATCAATTGCATTCTGAATAGAATCTTCCCTTTCTTGAAGTGATTTCAGAATTGGTTTCCATGCTAGTTTCTTCAGAAGATAAAGCACGATGAGAAAGGCAAGCAATGTCCATACAATCAGTCCGTAAGAGGGAGTGAGTAGGGGACTTAATAATAATATTCCGATAGTCATAGTAATTAAAGTTATTCAGTCTTGCCCCATCCCTAAAGGGAGTTATTGTAATTATCCTTCCCCCTTTAGGGTCGTGGCATGTCCTTTATTTTTTTTACAGTCCGATAAGCATACCGATAACGATTGCAAAAAGCGCTGGTCCTTCGATAAATGCAATTGAAAGGATCATATTTGCACGGATATCTCCGATAGCTTCGGGTTGACGAGCGATGGATTGCAACGCACTGCCTCCGATTAAACCAATTCCGATTGCTGCTCCTGCTGCTGCTGCTCCTGCGCCAATGGCTGCAAGTCCTTGTCCTACTTCTGCTGCTAATAAAATTGAAAGTAACATAGTTTATTTGATTTTTAGGTTTATTGTTTGTGTTTTAGATTATTATTTTTAATGATTTTCTGCGTGATGCGGTTCTTCCAGACAAGAACCAATATACATTGCTGTCAATAGTGTAAATACGAATGCCTGCAGGAACGCCACTAAAAGTTCCATTGCGTTCATGAAAAGAGCAAAAGCCATGGATATGGGAGCAAATCCCCATCCGCCTGCATCGCCCTTTTCACTGAAAACAAAAATTAAACACACAAAAGAAAGTATTACAATATGTCCGGCAGCAATATTTGCAAAAACCCGAATCATCAACACAAATGGCCGCTGAAAAACTCCGATGATCTCAATAGGAGTGAGTAGGCATATTTTTACCCAAGCCGGAACACCGGGCATCCAAAGGATGTGCTGCCAGTAATGTTTATTTCCTATAAAAAGTGTGATGACAAGTACAATAGCAGAAAGTGTAAAAGCTACCGAAATATTTCCCATCACGCCAGGCATAGAAGGAATAAGGCCGATGAAATTACTTATCCAGATAAAAAAGAAAAGTGTGAGCAGTAATGGTGAAAATCTTTTGTAGTGTTTTTCTCCGATAGATTGTTTTGCGATATCATCGCGCACAAAAATGATAAGCGGTTCGATGAGGGATTGAAATCCTTTAGGCGCTTGTCCTTCCCTGCGCGCATATGATCTTGCCACTGAAATAAAGATCAACACAGTAAGAATGGATGCAAGAAAAATTCCGGCTACAGCTTTTGTAATAGAGAAATCATAGAAGGATGCACCGCCTTCTGCTTCAATATGTCCTTCTCCATTGAGCTTATATCCGTGATAGCCTTCTTTCTCTTCAAATTTGCTTGAAAGAAAAATATCCAATCCTTTTCCTTTGGAATAAAGAATTACTGGTAAAGGCACTGAAATTCCTCCTTCATGCGGTCCGGCAATATGCCATTCGTATTTATCCGTAACGTGATCAATAATAAATTTTCCGGGGTTGAAAGTTTCCTGCTGTTCTGCTTTTGCAGGCTCATCGGCCGCGAAAGTAATATTCGAAAAAAAAGAAAATCCGAAAAGGAGAAAAATAAGAGTGAAAAGTCTAATCCTGATGCGCATAAGTTTTTTGTAAAAATACTTTAAAGCGGTGCAAAACTATACATTTCAGACAACTGACAAAATGATTTTTTTCAGACAATTAATAACAACTTGCCGAAGGTTTATTTGGGGATCTGGGTGGTTAAAAAATCTTACCTATTTTTCAGTTCTTTCAATAACACAGGCACTTCAAAAAATGTAAAAAGAAGATAATGCACCATAAATCCTATTGCGAAAGGAATTAATGTTGTTTTGTCGTAAAAACGATAGACGAGAATTATCATTATATATAAGAAGAACCGGATAGCTGTGGTTCCCATGTAATGCCGAATGAATCCTTGGGGCTTTTCTTTTGATGCGTTGATCGAAAGGAAATGGAACAAGGAAGTCATTACAGTAAAAAATCCTACCATCGGCCAGATATGAGGAATGTGTTTCCCAATAGGCATGAAACGGATCCAGCAGAGATCAATTGCAGAAATTATGAGAGTGAATAGAAATAGTTTTATGAGAAAGTTTTTCATAATTAAGATTGTAAAAGTAACAGTTTACGGTTTAGTGTCTTCTGTTTTTTCTGTATTTTACCAGAGACAGTAAACCGTAGACTGTAAACGATATTATTCCTTTATTCCTAATTTTGCTCAATGAAGAAATTTTCTATGATACGCAATTTCATCCGAAGTCGTTTCTTTCTTCTTTTATGTGCTGTTGTTTTTTTTGCATCCGCATTTTTCATTGCAGGAAAAAAGGAGTCCGATTTAGATTCTACGGTAGTAAATTTTCAAGATATTCTTTACAGAAAACAAGATCATGCAAAGAAAGAACTGTCTGAGCTTTCTGAAAAATCACAAGGATGGACGTATAATAAACTTTTCAGCGAGAAGCCGGGGTATTACGAAAGTTTGTTTGACAGGGAAGGACTCGTTTTTCTAATCTTTGAAAATGATACGCTTCGATTCTGGACGGATAATACGGTAGCGGTGAATAATCGTCTGTCACAGAATAATTTTAACGATAAAATAGTCAAGCTTGCTAACGGCTGGTTTGAAGTCGTAAAATTTCCTACCGGTAAAAAACAATTATTCGCGCTTGTTTTGCTGAAGCGGGAATATGCATGCCAGAATAAATACCTTGCAAATGAATTTCAGAAAGAGTTTAACATTGGTGCGCAAGTAAATATAAAAATTGATACTGCCAAAATCGGGCATCAGAATAAGAGAAGCTTAACTGTTCTGAGCAGAGATGTTTATGAAAAAGAAGGTCAGTACCTGTGCACGTTGATCTTTCCTTTTGCAAGGTCAGGAAGTCTATTTGTATTTTATTTTGTTATAATTCTTAACCTTCTCGGATTAATATTTGCATTGAGGTTCTTGCAGGCAGCATGCAACTCGTTGTTAGATAGAATCGGATATGGTTGGAGTTCTTTCTTTTTTGTTTTTTTTGTTGTGGTATTCCGTTATCTTTCCATTGAGCTGAATTTTCCGGGAGTTTTTTATAGAACAAAACTTTTTAGTCCTGAACTTTTTGGCGATGCCTCATCGGTCTGGCTTGGTTCTCTTGGAGATTTGCTAATCAATGCTTTACTTCTTTTTTATCTTGTTCATCACTGCTGTAATAAAAATCATCACACTAAAAATGAAAATACTTCCCGTGGAACTGAGAAGGCGGCTATTTTAAAGTGGATTTTTCTTTTTACACTCTTACTGGTTTTCTTTTTGTGCTCGCGCATTATTAATTATCTTTTTTCCGGAATTATCAGTAATTCGAATATCCCGTTTACACTCAACGATGTTTTTAGTCAGAACATTTATACGTACCTTTCGCTTGCTGTTATCGGATTATTTTTCTTATCCTATTTTTTATTCCTCGATAAGATTGCTTTTGTCCTTCACGGGATTAAGTCTGAAAAGAAAAATTTATTTTTAGTTATTTTATCTGCCATTCTTTTATTCATCGTTGTATCACATCTCCTCGGAACGGATGATCTAATGCTTGTCCTCTGGCCGGTATTGTTATTTCTTCTGGTGTTGTGGGTAAAGAAAGAGCAAAGCGCATATCCTTTTTCTGTTATTATTGTTTTTCTTTTTATTGTTTCATTTTTTTCCGCCCATGTTATATTAGAGTATGCAAATAGGAAAGAGCAAGACAGCAGGAAGATATTTGCTCAGAAATTCTCTGCAGAACAGGATCCGATTTCCGAACATCTTTTTACGGAAGTAGAAGGGCGCATCAGTAAAGATACAGTGCTCATTAAACTTCTTGAGCGCCCCTATCATAAGAGCAAAATACCGATCGTGATTTCAGCAGATAAAGCAAAAAAATTTACAAGCCAGCTTGTGTCGAAATATTTCAGCGGATACTGGGAGAAATATGAAATTAAAGTATCTGTATTTGATACTACTTGTCTTCCTCTTATTCAGGGATCTTCGCCCGATAGGGATAATCTCAATTATTTTGAAGAAACAATTGCATCGAAAGGAATCCCGACAGAAAGTAAAAGTTTTTTTTATCTTATGAATTCAACGGGGCGCATTAGTTACCTTGCACGTATTCCTCTCATGCGAACGAATACTATAACGTATCGTATGGCTGATATCTTTATTGAGTTTGATTCGCGTATTATTTCGGATGAGATGGGATTCCCGGAACTGATGCTCGATCGCAAACTGGGTATTGTTCAGGATATGTTGGATTATTCAAATGCAAAATATAAGAACGGAAAATTAATTTCAAGCCATGGGAAATTTCCTTACAGCTTTTTGTCTGAAAGTTACGTGCCTGATAGTTCTGCAGGGAAAAACTTCCCCAGATCTTCGTTTTCAGACATAGACGGCTACAATCATCTTTTATATATGGCGGATGAGCACTCTCTTGTTGTTGTCAGTAAAAGAGACGAAGGGCGTGTGGTAATGGCAACAACGTTTTCATACATTTTTGCATTTTTTAGTTTGATACTTCTGCTTCTGATTTTTCTGCGTATGCTGATCTTAGAAAGACGTTTTCGTATTGATTCTTTTCGCAGCCGGATACAGTATGTGCTTGTTTCTATGGTTCTTTTTTCGCTGCTGTTCTTTGGTGTCGGAACAATTTTTTACATTGATCAGCAGTATGACCGGCAAACGCAACAGAATGTAAGAGATAAAATGCTTTCTGCTTTGGTGGAAGCCCGGCAGGAACTTGGAACTGAAACAGAATTAAAAGCGACTAAGTCAGATTTTTTTTCGTATGTGCTAAAAAGAATGTCAAATATTTTTCTCACAGACATCAATTTATACGACAAAGAAGGAAACCTTGTCGGATCTTCGCAGATGAAATTATTTGACGAAGGATTAATGTCGCGCAAAATATGCCCTGAATCCTATTACCGCCTTGCAATCAAACGGGATATAGGATTTATGCATGATGAAAAGATCGGACAGTTGAAATATCTTTCTGCGTACTCTTCTTTTCGAAATGATCAGGGCAACCTTATTGGATACTTGAACATCCCTTATTTTGCCCGGCAGAGCGAACTTGAAAGGGAAATATCTTCCATTCTTTCGGCTATCATTAACATATATGTTCTGCTGTTTGTCATCTCTTTAATTCTTGCGCTTGTGATCTCAGAATACTTCACCAAACCGCTCAAACTTATTCAGGAAAAACTCAGTAAGATAAAGCTGGGTATGGAAAGTGAGCGGATAGAATGGAAATCTCAGGATGAGATTGGGAGTTTAGTGAATGAATACAACCGCATGATTGACGAACTCCAAATGAGCGCGGAGTTATTGGCAAAATCAGAGCGTGAAACTGCGTGGAGAGAAATGGCGAAGCAAGTGGCACACGAAATTAAAAATCCGCTTACTCCCATGAAACTTTCCATTCAGCATCTGCAGCGCACTTGGAAGAATAAGGATGATGATATGGATGTAAAAATTCAGCGCATCACCGAGACACTAATAGAACAGATTGAAGCACTCTCTACCATTGCCAGCGAGTTTTCAAATTTTGCCAAGATGCCGCTTACGGTAAATGAACGAACTAACATGAGAAGCATTCTGGAGAATGCCATTTCACTTTTTAAAGGATCTTCCGATACGGAAATTGGTTTTTTAAGTGAGGTGGAGGAAGCAGCTATTTATGCGGACAAGGAGCAAATGCTTCGTGTGTTTAATAATCTTCTCAAGAATGCTTTGCAGGCGATTCCTGAAAACAGACAAGGAAAAATTCAGGTAGAACTTGCGTGGAAAGAAGAATCATTCCTTGTGAAGATAAAAGACAATGGGACAGGAATCAACGAGGAGCAGATAAGTAAAATATTCACTCCCAACTTTACAACCAAGTCCGGTGGCATGGGGCTTGGGCTGGCAATGGTGAAAAGCATCGTGGAAACGTTTAATGGAAAAATATGGTTTGAAACATCAAGAGGCATAGGCACAACCTTTTTTGTTTCAATTCCTGAGTACAAAGGGCAGCGTCAATGACGGACGAAAATATTTTACATTTGCCACATGAACAGACCAATAAGAGTATTAGTAGCAAAGGTAGGTCTTGATGGTCACGACCGCGGTGCGAAAGTGATTGCCTCTTTTCTGCGCGATGCAGGAATGGAAGTGATTTACACCGGACTTCGCCAGACTGCGGAGATGGTAGTGAATTCTGCTTTGCAGGAAGACGTGGATGTTATCGGCATCAGTATTTTATCCGGAGCGCACAACACCGTATTTCCAAAAATTCTTTTGCAGATGAAAGAAAAAGGATTGAACGATGTCCTTCTCACAGGAGGAGGAATTATTCCGGAAAAGGATATGAAAAAACTGAGCGAAATGGGAGTGGGAAAACTTTTTGCTCCCGGAACGGATACAAAAGAAATTATTCAGTACATAGAAAATTGGGTAAAAGAACATAGAAAATTTTAATATGAATTTTTCAGAGATCGTTCAGTTAAGTGTTCAGCAAAGAATTGTATTAGTTGATGCTATTTGGGAAAGCATCACTGCTGATAGAAGAAAAACCCCGCTCAGCGAGGAAGAGATAGAAGAAGCTCAGATAAGAATTACTGCTGCGCAGAAGAAACCTTCTTATTTGAGCCAGTGGGAGAAAATGCAAAGTGTGCAAAAAAAGAAAAAATAAAATCTATGATTTTTCAAAATCTTCTCACCAAAATCGAAAACGGAATCTTTACTATCACCGTTAATCGTCCCGATAAACTCAATGCACTCAATAAACTCACGGTGCAGGAAATAGGGCAGGCAATTAGCCATGTAAAAGAGAATGCAGAAGTGCAAGGGATCATTATTACAGGTTCGGGAACCAAGGGATTTGTGGCAGGTGCGGATATTTCTGAATTTATCGGCCTCACGCCCGAGCAAGGTAAAGCAATGGCGCAGGCAGGACAGGATATTTTCAAGTCCATAGAAAATTGTTCCAAGCCGGTTGTTGCAGGCGTGAATGGTTTTGCTCTTGGTGGAGGATGCGAACTTGCAATGGCTTGTCATTTGCGAGTGGCGAGTGAAAACGCAAAGTTCGGGCAGCCCGAAGTGAATCTCGGCTTGATTGCCGGTTATGGCGGAACACAGCGCCTTATCCAGTATATCGGAAAAACAAAAGCCATGGAACTGCACCTGACAGGAGATGTAATTACTGCGGATCAGGCGCTCGAACTTGGATTGGTGAATTATGTTACCACGCAGGATCAGCTTCTCCCAAAGTGCATTGAAATTCTTGAAAAGATAAAAACAAAATCTCCCAAAGCTGTAGAAGGAGCCATTATAGCCATGAATGCTTTCTTTTCTCATGGAGTAGATGGTTTTAAAACCGAAGTGAACGAGTTTGAAAAATGTTTTTCTTCTGCAGATTTTAAAGAGGGAGCTTCTGCATTTTTGGAAAAACGAAAACCGAATTTCAGCCAGAAGTAAATTTTTTTTTTAGAAAATGAGAATCACACTTATAGCCGGAGCGCGTCCTAACTTCATGAAAATTGCTCCACTTATTCATGCCATTCGTGTGGAGCAAGCCCAAGGGAAAAATATTCAGTGCCGGTTAGTTCATACGGGGCAACATTACGACAAAGCACTCAGCGATACGTTTTTTAATGAGTTATCTATTCCTCAGCCGGATGTAAACCTGGAAGTAGGCTCTGGTTCTCCGGCTGTTCAGACCGCCAACATCATGATGCGTTTTGAGGAAGAATTGATTAGCAACCCAACGGATGTAGTGGTGGTAGTTGGCGATATTAATTCTACAATGGCTTGCAGTATTGTGGCAAAAAAACGTAACACGCAATTAGTTCATGTGGAAGCGGGTATTCGTTCCTTTGATCTCAGCATGCCGGAAGAAATAAACCGCATGGTTACCGATGCGCTTGCCGACCATTTTTTTACTACTTCTCGCTTTGCAAACGATAATTTGATCAAAGCCGGTGTAGATAAATCAAGAATTCATTTTGTAGGCAACACCATGATTGATACCCTTTATGCCAATCTTGAAAAGTTCAGAAAGCCGGCTGTGTGGGATACAGGCAATCTGATCGAAAAGAAATTTCTATTGTTGACACTTCATCGTCCGAGCAATGTAGATGATGTTCATACGCTTCAAGATATTTTATCTCAGATTAATTCCACCTGCCGTAATTTTCCGGTTATTTTTCCTGCGCATCCCCGCACGGTTACCAATCTGAAAAAATTAAAAATAAAGTCAGATAACATCATCATCGTAGATCCACTGGGTTATCTGGAATTTATGTACCTAGTTAAGAACGCAAAAGCCGTGATCACAGATTCCGGTGGAATTCAGGAAGAAACCACCGTGTTGAAAATTCCTTGCATTACATTAAGAAAAAACTCCGAACGTCCAGAAACTATTGCTGAAGGAACAAACGAATTGCTGCCCGACATTAACCAATTAGAGGAATGGATGAAAAAGTTGTTTAATGACACTTGGAAAAAGGGAAGGATTCCGGAACTGTGGGATGGAAAAACATCTGCACGAATAGTGGAAATATTGCAGAGCATTTATCAATAATGGAAGTATTTAGCTTTCGTTCCCTATGCATCTCCTGATTATTTCAGCCACCTGTTCTGCATTAAGATTCTTTGTAGCTACTGACAGATGTGCCTGTCTGTAGACCGGCAACCGCTTTTCTAAATTTTTTTCAATAAAATATTTTAGTTCCACTTCATTCAGATTGCGAATAAGAGGACGTTTATCTTTTTCCTGAGATAACCTTTTCACAAGGGCATCTGCATTCATTTCAATGTAAACAGAAGTGCCATTTTTATTGATAAATTCAATATTGTTGTGAAAACAAGGTGTTCCGCCACCAAGAGAGATTACCGCATTATCTTCTTGAAGGAGGTTATTAAGGTATTCCTGTTCCATGACTCGGAATTTTTCTTCTCCATCTGAGGAAAAGATTTCAGTGATTGTTTTTTCGGATTTTTGTTCGATATGTTTGTCCAAGTCAATAAATTTCATTTTTAGTTTCTCCGACAACAGTTTTCCGATGGTGCTCTTTCCGCTACCCATATACCCAATGATAAAAATTCTCATCTGCAAATATAATGGCTGTGGCCGTATCTTATAAAAATTCCTTTTGAGGGTAACGAAATGCTTATATCTTTGCGCCTCGTTTTTTTGAAAGGCATATGATCCCGTAGCTCAGCTGGTAGAGCATTACACTTTTAATGTAGGGGTCCTGGGTTCAAATCCCAGCGGGATCACAGGTTGCAAAACCAAACAACCACAAAACCGTTTGATTGTCTATGACATCAGGCGGTTTTTTGTTTTTATACCCTCCAAAGAAAAGCAATAAATCGCAATGATTCGGTTACCTATTCGGTTACCTGAAGAATTTTATTACTTTGGTAACCGAATTGACTATAACTAATTGAATATCAATTTATTAAAGCGATATAAATAACGTCAAATAAATTCAAACAAGTGCAAAATGCAACATTATTCGGTTACCAACAAACATAAACAAAACCAAACGACATGAAAACAAATCAAACCTTCTCAATTCTGTTTTGGATAAAAAAAAGCAGAATAAAAAACAATCAGGCTCCTATCTATGCAAGAATAACCATAGATGGCAGGAGGGCTGAAATGTCAATACAAAGAACTGTAATAGCGGATAAATGGGATCATCATGCCGGACACATGAAAGGGAGAGATGAGGAATCCCAGACCCTAAACAGTTATATTGATATGGTTAAAGGTTCTTTGCAGAATCATTATAATCAGTTGTTGTCTCTCGGACAATCAATAACAGCAGAGTCCATTAAGAACAAGTATTATGGAATAAGTGAAAAAAGTAAAACCCTGATAGAAGTTTTTAAGTATCACAATGAACAAATGAAAAGCAGGATTGATATTGATTTTGCAGATGGAACACATAAACGGTATGAAGTTACTCTAAGAAAGGTGGAAGCATTTATTAAACTTCAATACGACAAATCCGATGTATCTCTTGACGAACTGAAATATAAATTCATTTCAGATTTTGAATTTTATCTAAAGACCATTGATAAGTTAGATCATAATACTGCAATGAAATACATTAAAAATGTAAAAAAGGTAATCAATGTTGCTGTTACTAATCAATGGTTAGATAAGAATCCGTTCCTGACTTTCAAATGCACCACAAGAGAAGTAATAAAAGAATTTTTAACCCCGGAAGAAATTGAAACATTGAAACAAAAAAGTTTTTCAGCCAAACGATTAGAAGAAGTCAGGGACATTTTTATTTTTAGTTGCTATACTGGTTATTCATTCTCCGATGTTGAAAAACTTTCACCCAGGAATATTATGTTAGGAATAGATGGACAAAAGTGGGTAATAACTCAAAGAATCAAAACTGAAACTAAATCAAATGTGCCGTTACTTCCAGTCGCTGAAGAAATGATTGAGAAGTACAAGGATCACCCGGAAAGTGTTACTAAAGACCGATTATTCCCGATAAAAAGTAATCAGAAAGTAAATTCATATCTGAAAGAAATTGCTGATTTGTGCGGAATTACTAAACCACTTACCTTTCATATAGCTCGCCACACGTTTGCCACAACGATAACTTTATCAAATGGTGTTCCGATAGAATCTGTCAGCTCCATGCTTGGACATAAAAGTATTCGTACCACTCAGATTTATGCCAAAGTTGTGCAGCAACAAGTAAGTGATGCTATGAAAACACTAAAAGAAAAATTTGCAGCTAAGACACATCAAAATACACTAAAGATAAACGCTGGTTAGTCCAGTTATCGGTTATCATAATTTTTTTGATTTATCTGTCCGAACAGATTGGTTGGCACCAAGTAAGTTTCAGTTAGCTTACGACAAAACCTATCATCAGAAAGTGGTGGGTTTTGTTTATTTGCTTATCTTTGCCCAGTGAGATTCATCAGTTTCATACTTGCCATTTACCTTTTAGGGCTTGCTACAATTTCTTGTGGCGACAAAGACGGCTGTTCACAAGGCAGTAAAAATGCAACAGCGTATATTCAGGCAAACGATTGCCAAGACACACAACACACTGACGAACTTTGCCCACCGCTTTGTATGTGCCACTGTTGCGGAGGAGTTACCATCGTTTCAAACTCGGACAATAACCTAATTTCTCCAATGCTTTCAGACAAACTTTCTATCTACACTCAAAATTCTCCTTCCGAGATTTCTTTTTCCATCTGGCAACCGCCTAAAGTTTAAGTCAGTTTTTATTTTCTGATTACTCCTTTGCTTTTATAGTGGCTTGGGATAATTGCATTTTCCATTGACTTAAACTTTATTAAAATGATTGACAAACTCATTTCCTTTTCAATAAGGAACAAAATAATAATCGGACTGTTCACATTCGCATTGATTGCGTGGGGAACATATTCCCTAAAACAACTTCCCATTGACGCAGTGCCCGACATCACCAACAACCAGGTGCAGGTCATCACCGTTGCATCAACGCTTTCAGCACAGGAAGTAGAACAGTTCATCACCTCACCCATTGAATACAACCTCACCACAATTCCCGATGTGATTGAGTTGCGTTCCATTTCACGATTCGGTTTGTCAGTCATCACGGTTGTGTTCAAGGATGAAGTGGACATATATAAAGGAAGGCAGATGGTGAGCGAACGATTGAAAGAAGCCGAAACACAAATCCCCGAAGGATTCGGAAAACCTGAACTTGCACCTGTTACCACAGGTCTCGGAGAAATTTACCAGTATGTTCTTCATCCGAAAAAAGGGTATGAAAAAAAATATTCTGCAATGGATTTGCGGACAATTCAGGACTGGATTGTAAGACGGCAATTATTAGGAACAGTCGGAGTTGCCGATGTAAGCAGTTTCGGTGGTTATCTGAAACAATATGAAGTGGCGGTGAATCCCGACAAGTTGCGAAGCATGAATGTTTCGCTTGCAGAGATTTTTTCCGCTCTTGAAAAAAATAATCAGAACACAGGAGGAGCATACATTGAGAAAAAGCCAAACGCATACTTCATTCGCGGAATCGGGTTGGTAACTTCCTTAGATGACATTAAAAAAATTGTCATACGCACCAACCAAGCAGGAATCCCATTGATAATAGACAATGTTGCCACCGTAAAATACGGAAGTGCCGTTCGCTATGGAGCAATGACAAGAAATGATGAAGGAGAAGTAGTCGGAGCATTGGTGCTGATGTTGAAAGGAGCAAACTCAGCACAGGTAATTGAAGATGTAAAAAAACGAATTGCTCAAATTGAAAAATCATTGCCGGAAGGAGTTGCCATTGAGCCATTCCTTGATAGAACCAAACTCGTTAACAACGCCATCGGCACAGTAGAAAAAAATCTTTTGGAAGGAGGATTAATTGTAGTATTCATTCTCGTTTTGCTTCTCGGAAATTTCAGAGCTGGATTAGTGGTTGCTTCCGTAATTCCCCTTGCAATGCTTTTCGCTATTGCAATGATGAATTTATTCGGAGTATCAGGAAATTTAATGTCGCTTGGCGCTATTGATTTCGGTTTGATTGTGGACGGTGCGGTAATTATTGTTGAAGCCGTTGTGCATCGCATCACAATGAGTAAACATCATCACACAGGCATTGCAAAACTTTCATCTGCACAAATGGATAGCGAGGTCTATGAAAGTGCAAAACGAATGATGAACTCTGCTTCATTCGGACAAATAATTATTCTCATAGTGTATTTCCCCATTCTCGCTTTGATTGGAGTGGAAGGGAAAATGTTCAGACCGATGGCGCAGACGGTTTCATTTGCAATCATAGGCGCATTAATTCTTTCGCTCACTTATGTCCCGATGATGTCCGCTTTGTTTCTTAGCAAAAAAACAGAACACAAAAGAAATATTTCCGACAGGATTATGGATTTTTTTCAGCGAATGTATAAACCGCTTCTTGAATTTTCGCTGAAAAGAAAAATTCTTGTTACAAGTATTTCCATTCTGCTTTTCGTTGCCAGCGTGTTTGTATTTACAAGAATGGGCGGAGAATTTATTCCCACGCTGGAAGAAGGCGACTTCGCTGTAGAAACAACATTAATGCAGGGAACATCGCTTTCACAAACCATTGAAACATTTCAGCAGGGAGCAAAAATTATTAAAGATAAATTTCCTGAAGTGATAGAAGTGATTGGAAAAATTGGCAGTGCCGAAATTCCCACCGACCCAATGCCGATAAACAACGGAGACATGATGATAATTCTGAAAGATAAATCAGAATGGACAAGCGCCAGCAATAGAGAAGAACTTGCCGAGAAAATGAGTGAAGCATTATCCGTAATCCCTGGGGTGGAATTCGGATTTCAACAGCCGATTCAAATGCGGTTCAATGAACTGATGACGGGTGCAAGGCAGGATGTGGCAATAAAAATTTTCGGAGAGGACTTGAATTTGCTTGCCGACAATGCCGACAAAATTTCAAAACTCATTCAGAACATTGACGGAGTTGAAGATATTTATGTGGAAAAAGTAACAGGGCTTCCACAGGTGCAGGTAAAATATGACCGTGATAAAATCGCACAATATGGATTAACGATTTCGGATGTGAACCGTGTTTTGTCAACTGCTTTTGCCGGAGAAGTCGCGGGAGTTGTCTTTGAAGGAGAAAAACGTTTTGATATGGTCGTTCGCTTGGATTCAAATTTCAGAACAAAGATTGACGATGTAAAAGATTTATATGTTCCGCTTCCGTCAGGAAACCAAGTTCCCATTGAGCAGGTTGCCGATGTTCAGTTCAAATTGGGACCTGTTCAGGTCTCGCGTGAAGACGCAAAGCGGAGAATTTATGTCGGCTTCAATGTGCGGGGCAGAGATGTTCAGTCGGTGGTGGAAGAAATACAAAAGAAGTTTGACAGCAAATTAAAACTTCCCGCAGGTTATTTTATTTCTTACGGAGGAACATTTCAAAATCTCATTGAAGCAAAAAAGCGTTTGTCTATCGCATTGCCCGTTGCATTGCTTCTGATTTTCATTCTTTTATTTTTCACTTTCAAGTCGCTCAAGCAGGGAGTTTTAATTTATACCGCAATTCCACTATCAGCAATCGGTGGAGTATTTGCC
The DNA here is from genome assembly GCA_016213435.1 of Bacteroidota bacterium. Classification (GTDB taxonomy): domain Bacteria; phylum Bacteroidota; class Bacteroidia; order Palsa-948; family Palsa-948; genus Palsa-948. The sequence continues at coordinate 9,966 of JACRAL010000138.1, read as the reverse complement.
TTATGGTTAAGAGATATGCCTTTCAGCATTTCGGCAGGAGTTGGTTTCATCGCTCTATTCGGTGTTGCTGTCCTCAATGGAATTGTTTTAATAGCCGAGTTCAACCGATTGAAAGAAGAAGGAGAAGAAGATATTTACGAGCGTGTCCGCAAGGGAACAAGAATTCGTTTGCGACCCGTGATAATGACCGCTTCGGTTGCTTCGCTTGGGTTTTTGCCGATGGCAATTTCATCCAGTGCAGGAGCGGAAGTTCAAAAACCGCTGGCAACAGTTGTCATTGGCGGGCTGATTACTGCTACATTATTAACCCTTGTGGTTCTTCCAGTTTTATATATTTTATTTTCAGGAAAGAAAAAAATAAAACCGATGAATACCACAGCAACCATTATCATTTTACTTTTTGCAAGTTCCCTTATTCCGCAAGAAATATTTGCACAGGAAAACAAACCGCTTACGATTGACGATTGCATAAAAACCGCTCTGCAAAACAATCCACAAATAAAATCTGCCACGCTTGAAGTGGAACAGCAGAATGTTTTAAAGAAAACCGCTTTTGATTTACCCAAGACAAATGTTTCAGTCCTTAACGGGCAATACAACAGTGAAGTAAAAGACACTTACATTGGCGTAACACAGGATATTTATTTCCCGACTGTTTACATTCAGCAAAACAAAATGCAGAAGCAAAATGTTTTATTGAGCGAAAAAAATCTTGCTGTTACGCAAGCGGAACTAATTCGCAATGTAAAATCCGCTTACTATCAACTTTCTTTCGGAATGGAAAAACTCAAACTCCTTTCCTATCAGGACAGCATTTATAAAAAGTTTTCCGATGTAGCCGAACTTAAATACAAAACAGGCGAAACATCCTATCTTGAAAAATTATCTGCACAAAGCAAGTATCAGGAAATTCAGGTCTATAAGAAGCAAGCGGAAGCCGACATTATCATTTATCAGCAGGAATTACAGAAACTTTTAAATGTTCAGAATGAAATTTCCATTGCTGATAATAAATTGCAGAAGCAAACGCTTTCAGTTAATTCCGATACAACAGCCATCAAACAAAATCCTTTACTCGCTTATTACAATCAGAAAATTCTGCTTGCGGGTTCGCAGTTAAGTTTGGAGAAAAATAAATTCTTGCCTGATTTTTCGGTAGGATATTTCAACCAGTCACTTGACAATATAAAAGGATTTCAGGGCGTTCAATTCGGAATAGGAATACCGATTTTCTTTTGGGGACAGCAAGGCAGGGTTCAGTCCGCAAAAATCCAAACGCAGATTGCTCAAAGCGATTATGAACTTGCACAAAATAATTTAAAAACAATTTTCAATCAGCAGTTACAGGAGTATCAAAAATATTCTGACTTGCTGAATTATTATGAAAGCACAGGGGTGAAACAAGCCGATGAAATCCTGAAAGCATCGCAACTCGCATACACCAAAGGCGAAATCGGCTATGTGGAATATATTCAGAATCTCACACAGGCAATTTCAATCAAATCGGAGTATCTCAATTCGCTCAATCAATTTAATCAAACGGTCATTAATATAAATTATTTAACAGGGAAATAAAATGAAAATTATAACCCGTTCAATTTGGATATTATCATTGGTGAGTTTATTTACTGACATTTCCAGCGAAATGCTTTATCCGATAATGCCGATTTATTTAAAAAGCATTGGTTTTTCAATCGTGCTAATCGGAATATTAGAAGGAATTGCGGAAGCGACAGCAGGGTTAAGCAAAGGATATTTCGGAAAACTTTCCGATAATTCAGGAAAACGAGTTCCTTTCGTGCAACTTGGTTATGCCTTCAGTTCCATTTCAAAACCTATGTTGGCTATATTTATTTATCCCCTTTGGGTTTTCTTCGCAAGGACAATTGACAGGTTAGGAAAGGGAATACGCACAGGAGCAAGAGACGCAATGCTCTCTGACGAAGCGACACCTCAAACAAAAGGAAAAGTTTTTGGCTTCCATCGCTCAATGGACACTTTAGGAGCAGTTCTGGGACCCGCTTTGGCATTAGTTTATCTATACTATTTTCCACAGGATTACAAAACATTATTCCTCATCGCTTTCGTTCCGGGGCTTTTTGCAGTATTGATAACCTTTTACCTCAAGGACAGAAAATCAATGTCGCCAAAAATAAAAGCACCGACACCTTTTTTTTCATTTATCAATTATTGGAAAACAAGTCCGTTAATTTATCGCAAAGTCGTTATAGGACTTCTTGTTTTTACTTTATTCAATAGTTCTGATGTATTTCTATTATTGAAAGCAAAACAATCTGGACTTGATGACACAATGGTAATCGGAGTTTATATTTTCTACAATCTTATTTATGCTTTATTTGCTTTTCCTATCGGCATCATTGCCGACAATATAGGACTTAAAACCATTTTTCTCATCGGACTTGCTCTATTTGCCCTAGTATATTTAGGAATGTCTTTCAACACTGACCTTTATATTTTCTTCGGCTTATTTTTCATTTATGGAATTTATGCTGCTGCAACGGAGGGAATTTCCAAAGCATGGATTAGCAACATCACCGATAAAAAAGATACAGCGACAGCCATTGGAACTTATACAGGTTTTCAAAGTATATGCACAATGCTCGCAAGTTCATTAACAGGGTTCATTTGGTATGCAACAAATCCAAGCATAGCATTTCTAATAATAGCGATAGGGGTTTTAGGAGTAATGATTTATTTCTTCTTCACCAAAATTCAATCATATAATTCAGATGTAATAAACAATCAAACTATCTAACAAGAAAATAGTATGAAAAACGCAATAGTAATTTTTATCGGTAGCGGATTTGGAGGGATAACCCGCTACTATCTTGCAAAACTCATTAATAAAATAAACCTGCTTGATTTTCCTCTTGGAATATTATCAGTCAATATTTTCGCCTGCTTTTTGTCAGGATTATTTGCAGGAATGTTAACGAGAAATGGAATAACAGATGAGAATCATTTGATGAAACTCTTGCTTGTTGTTGGTTTTTGTGGTGGCTTTAGTACCTTTTCGGGTTTTACTGATCAAACAATACGCTTATTGCAACAAAACAATCAAACATACGCGATTGTAGATGTTTTTCTAAGCATCGCAATTTGTCTTCTTGTAACCCTTGGGGGATTTGCAGTTTCTAAACATATATAAATGAATTATTAAAAAACAAAAAACATGAAAAATAAAATCATATTCGCAATACTTTGTGGTTTCATAATCACATCTTGCAACAGCAAAAAAGGAAATTCAGAAGCAGAACAAGAACACAAACACAGTTCCGCAACTATTGAACTCACAGCCGAACAATTCAAGGCAGTCGGAATTGAATTGGGAACAATAGAGAAAAAGAATTTACACAGTGTTGTAAAAGCAAGCGGTTATCTTGCCGTGCCCCCGCAAAATAAAGCCAGCGTTTCAACTTTCATCGGTGCGGTGATCAAATCAATTTCCGTTCTGGAAGGTAATTTTGTGAAGCAGGGACAAACGCTTGCCGTTTTGGAACACCCCGATTTCATTAAGTTGCAGGAAGAATATCTCACCGAAAAAAATAATTTCACTTTCGTTGAGAAAGAATATTTACGGCAGAAAGAATTGTTTGAGCAAAATTCAGGCACGGGAAAAGTTTTTCAGAAAGCCGAAAGCGATTACAACATTTCAAAAGGAAAAATTTCTTCTTTGGAAAGCCAGTTGAAAATGTTATCGGTAAATCTTACCGAACTTTCAAAAGGAAATATTACATCTTCCATCATTCTCACTTCACCCATTGAAGGATATGTAGGACACATCAATGCCAACATCGGTGCGTATTCCGAGCCGAACAAAACACTTTTTGAAATCACCGACAACACAAAAATTCACTGCGATTTATTAGTATATGAAAAGGACTTATTCAAAGTAAAAGTCGGGCAAAAAGTAAATTTTATTCTCGCCAACCAGCCCGAACATCAGGAAGAACACAATCAGAAAACCATTGAAGGAGAAATTTTCGGTATCAATAAATCTTTTGAGAATGATACCAAAGCCCTCATCGTTCACGCTTCTATTAAAAACGAGCATCACGAACTCATTCCGGGAATTTATGTGAACGGAATTATTGATGTAGGTGAGCAGACAAGTTTAGCCGTTCCCGTTGACGCAATCGTAAAATCAGACGGCAAAGAATGGATTTTTATTGTCAGCGAAATGCACACCGCAACCGAACACGAACATTCCGAAACAGAAGATAAGGATATGAAAGAAGAACTCGGAGACATTTACACTTTCAAAATGGCAGAAGTCATCACAGGCGTTTCCGATTTAGGATTTATTGAAATCACGCCCGTAGAGAGGATTGCCGACAATGCAAAAATCGTAATCAAAAATCCTTTCTTCATTTTATCTAAAGCCAAAGAAGGCGAAGGCGGAGAGGAATAATAAACGCTATTTAATACGCCTATTTTAAAAAAATATTTCAATGTGAAAAAAGCAATAAACATACTGATAGACGGTTTAGAAAAAGAACTAAAACTCATTGAAAGTGAGGAAAGTAATATTCTCAAAAAAAGCGAACTTTCCATATATAAAATTCAGGAGTGTCTAAAGCAGCTTGAAAAATTTGCACTCTCCAACAAATTTAAAAATACTCAGGAAGAAATATCCTTTTTTAAAGAATACAAACCTCATATCTTCTCCAAGCTCATTTATTTCGTCAAGGTCTATAATATCGAATCAAAACGCCCTAACGGAAGTGATAGAGTGCAAAAAAGGTATTTGATAAACGAGTTAGATCGTTTAAAAAGTTTTTTTGACAATAACCTCGAATTTTATCAATACTACCGAACGAGCGCTACATACCTTGATGATAAATATTTTATCAGAGGTAAACACGATATTCGGCTTTCACTTGATACATTTTTCTTTGCTACCAATTCCCAATTTTCTACAAGCCACGATTATAAAGTGTCAAAAATATTAGCTAATGAGTTATTGCGGATTTACTTAAATGCAGAGCTGACCGCTTTAGAGAGAAAAGAAGATCACCCTTCCAAATACCAACATCTTCCCAAGATTAAATTAAACTGGACTCATTCCAAAACCGCACTGATTGAGCTTATCTATTCGCTTCATTCACAAGGAGTATTTGACAATAACAATGCTGATATAAAAGACATAGCTGATTATTTTGAGGCAGTTTTTAATATTGATTTAGGCGACTATTACCGCACCTACCTTGAAATTCGTGTTCGTAAATCTGGTCGCACAAAATTTTTGGATTCGCTGAAGGAAAGTTTCATCAAAAAGATGGATCAGCAGGACGAAAAATAGTGATATGTAATCCATTGGCAAACAAATTGCATGGATAGCATACGTTTTATAATAAATCTTTCCCAAGTTGGTATCCACTTGGTAAACAATTCAAATCATCCTGCCGAGTTTTGTGTCAATCAAACACAAAACTTATGCCCGCACAAATAATCACAACCGATGACCTCTACATTTTCAAGATAGAACTGATAGAGGAAATAAAAAAGCTGTATAATAATTCTGCGAACGAATCAAAGAAATGGCTTAAATCTCCCGATGTCCGAAAGATGTTACGCATCTCTGCCGGCACACTTCAAACCCTTCGCATCAACGGAACATTACCCTATACCAAAATAGGAGGTGTTATTTATTACGCCTACGATGATATTGTGAAGGTCTTGGAGAAAAACAAAAAGAATAAGCGATAAATTTTATTGTTCAACGTGCAATCCTTTCACTAAAGGGAATAGCTCTACTATGCTTAACAAAGAAACAATACTGCTTAAAACGAATAATGGATTGGATGTATTCCGGCATTTCATTCATGGAGAATGGAAGATTGGTAAAAATTTCCTGAATCCTTTTTATCCCGATAAGAAAGCATCTTGTAATATTTACCGGGATAAGCGTACTAAGATTTATAAAATTAACGACTTCGGAGACAACCGATTTTCTGGAGATTGTTTTGCGCTTGTAGGAACATTATATCAGTTGGACTGCAAGTACAAGCAGGACTTTTCGGAGATAATGAAAATTATAGATTCAGAATTGAATTTGTGTTTATCAGGCAATAAAACAAACTCTGCAATAAATAAAAAAATATCATTCTCACCTATACCACAAAAAGCACCAGTTCCTTCTATTGTAGAGCCAAGCAGTTATTTACCAATAACAAAAGAATTTTCATCACCGGAACTGAAATACTGGGGGCAATATGGTATTACGCAAACAATACTCGAAACATTTGATGTGTTAAGCATTGCATCTTATACCGCAGAGAATAAAGAAAAGAAAAGTTACACCGTTAAAAGCTCTATTCAGGAACCGATTTTTGCTTACCGGCATTTACACTTTATAAAAATTTATCGTCCGCTTTCAAAACTCCGGTTTCAATATTTAGGAAACAAAACGGAACATTATATTTTTGGACTGGAGCAAATACCACCCAAAGGAGACATCCTTTTCATAACAGGAGGAGAAAAAGATGTAATGTGTATGTATGCTCATGGGTTCAACTCCATTGCATTTAATTCCGAGAACGCAAATATCCCTCCTGAAGTCATAAAAAAGTTATCCTATCGCTTTAAACATATCGTTTTATTGTATGACACAGATCAAACAGGGATTGAAAGCTCACTCAAACATTTTAACGAGCTGAAAGATTTTGATATGAAACGTCTCATTCTTCCCTTGCCCGGAACTAAAGAGGAAAAAGACATATCGGATTATTTCCGCTTGGGTAATACTCGTGAACAACTCAAAAAGTTATTTACCGATTTGTTAAATGACCTTTATGCAGAAACATTTGCCATGCTTAAATCATGCGAAATTGATTTTAAAAATCCGCCCGTAACACCGGAGCCATTAATAACTATTAATGGAGTAACTATCGGTAGTCCTGGGAATCTTCTTGGTATTACAGGGAATGAAGGCAGCGGGAAATCAAACTTTCTCGGTGGAATTGTTGCCGGAGCTATACGTTTGAAAGGCGACATTGTAGATTCTCTCGGAACGGATGTAAAAATAAATGAGCAGGGCAAAGCAATCCTCTACTACGATACGGAACAATCGGAAGACCAGCTTTACAGAAATCTTACTTATATTCTTAAAAGATGTAATCGTGAGCAACCGCCCAAATATTTTAAAGCATATTGCCTGACCAATATGGGTAGGCGTGAGCGTTTGCATGTCATTACTCAAAGTATGGATAAATTCCATCATCAATTCAACGGGATTCACATGGTTGTAATTGACGGTATCGGGGATCTTATCAGAGGATTAAACGATGAAGCTGATAGCGTACAACTTATAGAAGAATTGCATCGGCTGGCGGGTATTTATAAAACTTGTATTATATGCGTTTTACACCTTGTTCCGAATGGAATAAAATTGAGAGGACACTTAGGTTCGGAGTTACAAAGAAAATCAGCCGGGATATTATGTATAGAGAAAGAAGCTGATACTGATATTTCATATATAAAAGCGTTGAAAGTAAGAAGCGGAAGTCCTTTGGATGTTCCACTGCTTCAGTTTGCGTGGGATAAGCAAAAAAATCACCATGTCTTTATTGGTGAGAAATCAAAAGAGTATAAAGACCAACGTAAAGTTGATGACTTACAGGCATTGGCAGAAGATATTTTCGCAGAAAAGGAAACGTATTCATATACCCAATTAGTAAGTACAATTCAGGATATAATGGAAGTAAAATCCCGGACAGCAAAATCTTATGTACGTTTTATGAAGGAAAAAAATATTATCGTAAAGCATCCGTCTTTTCCGACCCAATATCTGAAATCAGGTAGCAAATCACAATCCTAAAAACCCTTCTTTCTACCTTGCCAACCAAAGGGAATATTGTACTTTTTTAATTTAGTGCAAGGTGCAAATGCCTATATAGGTAGTTGCACCTTGCACCTTTAGTACAAAACATGGGTTATGGCTTCTTTTAAGGGGTGTAGGAGCGATTATCTCTAAATTAATGGAGGGTGGTGAGTTGAGATGTTGAGAGCCGGATTCGGAATGTATAAGAAAGTAAAGAGTATGCTACAAAATGCTATAAAATACCCTGAAATATGCTTACTTTTCTACGGAATAAGTGTGGAATGACTGTACTTTTCTACGGAATAACCATAGAATAGACAAATACTTGACCTTTTATTGTAGGATAAGCCCCAACTTTTAGGGCTTATATCACAACAAGAGGTGTTTTAGAATGTCATTCGTACACACGAATTAAAAAACTACTGATGTTCAATCGTAAACAATCATAGCTTTTATTTATTTTTGCCTCCGGCATTCAAAAAAAATGAGTGATAAGATGAACATAGAAGAACTTGCAATCATTCTTCAACAAGGGGAAGGTTATAATATTGAATTTAAACAAGCCATGCCTTCCAAACTGAAGGAATTGGCGGAAGAAATATGTGCTTTTGCGAATGCAGCAGGCGGTGTATTGATTGTAGGCATAGATGACAATAATTCCATAAAAGGCGTTACTATTAATAATGTTATCCGTTCAAGATTACAGGAAGCCATTAATCTTATACAGCCCCGGTTAGAGGTAATAATTACCGAACATGAAATGAAAGGTAAAATGATTATTTGCCTTGCATGTAAATCTGGGAATCAAAAGCCCTACACTGTTTCGGGAAATATTTTTGTACGCAATGGCCCCAACTGCGAAAAAATCACTTCTGTTGAACAGATGCGTGAATTTTTCCAACAGTCCGATAGAATTTATTTTGATGAAGCCCTTTGTAAGAAATTTTCCTACTCCGAAGATTTCGACAAAACTTTTTTCAAAGAGTTTTTAAAACTTGCAAAAATCTCAAGTACCTTACCCGAAAAAGTATTGTTGGAAAATCTAAAACTATGTGCCAATAATGATAATTTCAAGAATGGCACGGTATTATTTTTTGCTAAAGACGTACAAAAGTTTTTCGAGCAAGCGATTATTCGTTGTGTGCTTTTTAAAGGAACTGATAAACGCTATATCCTCGATGATAAAGTAATTTCAGGCAACTTGTTTAGCCAATACCACGAGGCATTAAAATACATCATATCCAAACTTAATCTAAGCTACGAAATAGAATCTCAAAAAGGTGGACCCAGAAAAGAAATATTAGAAATTCCTGAAGTGGTTTTTCACGAAGCTCTTATTAATTCATTAGCGCACAGAGATTATTATGAAAAAGGAGCAAACATAAATGTTGAGATTTATGATAATAGGGTAGAGATTACCAATCCCGGAGGTTTAGTACATAGTATTTCAAAAGATGAATTTGGCAAACGCAGCCTTTCCCGAAACTCTTTGGTGTTCGGGCTATTTGAAAGAATGGATTTGGTAGAAAAAATTGGTTCGGGAATTAGTCGTATGCGTAATGCTATGCACGAAGCGAATTTGCCAGCTCCGGTATTTAATTTAGAAGGAATTTTTGCAGTTACTTTTTTCAGACCAATAGCTTTTGACAAATGGTTGGAATCATGGTCGAATCTGCTTACAGAAAAGCAGAAAGAAATTGTACATGCAATTTACAAGGATAGTAAAATAACAAAACCTAAATTATCGGCATTAATTGGTATTGGAGAAACTGCAATAGATAATAACCTTGTTAAGCTCAAAGAATTTGGTATCGTACATAGAAAAGGATCAAGAAAAAGTGGACAATGGTCTATTAATTTGGTTTCTTATAAACAATAAAGTGTTAGGGTGGGTGATAAATATCAATGTAATTGCCTGATATTTAGTGGTTTTAGCGATAAAGTGGGTGATAAAGTGGGTGATAAATCTGTTTAATCTATTTAAGGGTAGCCCAATACTTGACAGAATTTCCATCCAAAAAACTGTTACAGGAAAAGTTGCATAAAGCTATTGAAATTGCGAGAAGAAAAACCGAGAATACAAGTGAAGTAAAAAAAAGGAAAATGCAATAGCAGAATGAATT
>JACRAL010000134.1 GCA_016213435.1 Bacteroidota bacterium | reverse complement strand
GGAAGTGATTCAACGATATATTCATGAGCAAGGGACTGATAAGGGGACGTACAAAAATTTTCATAAGAATCAATTGCGTCTATTTTAGTATAATGTATTTGTATTGATACCTCGCAGCTCTGCTGCGGGGTCATTCATTCCTGTGGAAGCCGGATTTGTAAATGAGCCGCATGAGTGGCGGTTAAGCAGTGCGAACAAAGACAGTCCGGTAAAAATGGATGAAACACCACACCGATTTTATTTTTAGTACACGTAAGCAGAGCTTAAAAACTACAAACCCACGCAGTGCAACTGCGCGGGTACAACACCATCTTGAAAACTTAGGGACTGCTGGGAAATAAATAGAAAGTAATACTGTGCACTCGGAGGGATTCGAACCCCCAACCCTCTGGTCCGAAGCCAGATATTCTATCCATTGAACTACGAGTGCAATTAATAATGAAAGGCAAAAATATGAATTTACATTCCCGATAATACAGCAAATACAATATCCAACGGAATTTATCGTTCCGGTTTCTTTAGTACTTTAGCGCAAAGAGATGAAGAATTTGAAACAAATCTGCACTTCCAGTCTTTTACTTTTATCCTTTTTCATAGGGAGCGATGGCATTGCGCAACTCGCCATCGGGCAGTGGCGCGATCATCTTTCCTATAAAAAAGGAATTGCTGTAACGCAAAGCGATGATAAAGTTTATTGTGCAACGCAGAGCGGGATTTTTACGGTGGATAAAGCTGATAATTCTATCGACAGGTTATCAAAAATAAATGGACTCTCCGATGTGAGTGTGAATACGCTCCGCTTTAATGATTACGACAAAACCTTGCTCATTGCGTATCAAAATGCCAACATTGATCTCATATTCAATAAAAACATCTATAACATTTCCGACATCAAGCGCTCCATCATCACTGCCAAGAAAACAATTAATAATATTCATTTTCGAAATGAGCTGGCCTATCTTGCCTGCGGATTCGGCATTGTGGTGCTTGATATGGATAGAAAAGAGATCAAGGATTCCTATTATATAGGTAAGAATGGCGGATATATCAATATTAGGGACATTACTTCAGATGTCAATTATCTGTATGCCGCCACCGACTCCGGAGTTTACCGTGCTTCATTGAGTTCTCCCAATCTTTCCGATTACAACTCATGGAATAAATTATCGGGTATTCCAAAAGGAATTTACAATACAATCGCTGTGCTGAACGGAAAAGTGTATGCGAATTATTCAGGTCGTTTGACGAAGAGCGTTTGGGCTGATACAATATACTCTTTCAATGGTATTTCATGGAGCAGATCGCAAATTGCGGATACTATGGGCTACGAGCCTTTAAATAAAATGGAAGTGTTCAATAACCAACTTGTTTTTTCATTTGCCGGCAGCGTGAATTTTTTTGATACTGCTGGAACATGGACGGGAAAAAGAATCGGGGGGTTTCTTGCTAATCCACCTATTAACATGGAACCGAGGCAGGCAATTGTGGATGCAGCTAACAGCAAAACGTTATGGATTGCAGATTATCTGAATGGCATGATTAAAAATGTAGATACATGGGGCGGAACAACCGCTTTCTATCCCACGGGTCCTAATACATCCGAAGTGTATGCCATGAGCATTTTAAATGAAGATTTGTGGGTAGCACGCGGCAATCACAGCGAGACATGGGTGGGTGTTTACAACGGAGCAGAAGTGTATAAGTTTAGCAATGAAAATTGGTCGAGTATTACAAAAAATAATATCCCTGCTCTTGATACAATGAGGGATATTTGTTCCGTTGCAGTTGATCCGGCAAACAAGGAACATGTATATCTGGGCACTACTGGCGCGGGGGTGGTTGAATTAATGAACGGATCATTGGTAAAAGTTTGGAATGAAGCTAATACCGCTAACAACTTGCAGTCTATCCTGCCTTATCACTGGCTCGGTATATTCGGCTTAGCATTTGATACAAATAGAAATCTTTGGGTTAGCAGTACCAACGCACCTAATCCCCTCTCTGTACGAAAAGCAGACGGATCATGGCAATCGTTTAATTTTAATACCGTAGCGCCTCACACCCCAACTGTCGGGAGTCTTATTGTCAATCAATACAATCAAAAGTGGATGATACTTCCCCGTCAGGGAGGAATATTGGTATTTGATGAGAATGAAACATGGACAACGGGAGATGACAAAATGAAAAAACTTTCTTTCACAACAGGGAATGGAGCTATTCCCGGAGGCGAAGTATATTGTCTTGCAGAAGATCGTAACGGAGAGATATGGGTGGGAACGGACAAAGGAATAGGGGTGTTCTATTGCCCCGATCAGATTTTTTCTTCTTCAGGATGCGATGCACAGCAGATTTATATCGAGCAGGACGGGCACACGCAGCTTCTCCTTGTTACAGAAGCAGTAACTACCATAGCGGTGGATGGTGCAAATCAAAAATGGATCGGAACGCAAAACTCAGGTGTCTTCCTGATGTCTGCTGACGGAACAAAGCAGCTTCAGCATTTTACGATGGATAACAGCCCGCTTCTCTCGAACGAGATCACCTCTATCGTTATTCATCCAAGAACGGGAGAAGTTTTTATCGGAACGGTGGATGGGATCATTTCATATCGAAACGATGCTACTGAAGGGTTGGAGGATTTTACCGATGTATATGTTTTTCCGAATCCCGTGAAGCCCGGATACGAGGGGCCGATCGCAATTACAGGTCTTGTAGAAAACGCCAACGTAAAAATTACAGACATCAGCGGAACACTTGTGTATCAAACCAAAGCGCTTGGCGGACAGGCAATCTGGTACGGAAAAAATTTCAAGGGAGAAAGAGCGCACTCGGGAGTTTATATGGTTTTTTGCGCGAATGATGACGGCACTAAAACTTTTGTGACAAAAATTCTGCTTGTCAACTGAATTTAATCGAACGAATTCCTCGCAGCTCTGCTGCGGGGTCATTCATTTCTCCGATACAGTTTTATGTCAAAATCATCTATCCACATCTTTTTTTTGTTATTGTTGATGATGTAAATTCCTAATCGGGCATCGTGGGGGATAGAGGAGAACTTTTCTGTAAATAATACTTGTTGCCATTCGTTTCTGTCATTTATATAGTCTTCTAATTTTCTGGGTTTCCATAACAATACTCCTTCATTGCTTTCCAGAGATACGACCAGTGAACCACCCGCAGTTTTCGGCATATTCACCCATACAGAACCTTCTGCAATTAAAGAGGTTGAATCATTAGTTAATTTGCCCACTGGGAAAGTAAAAGTGGATGAATACTCATCGTCCGTATTAAGCAATTCGGATTTTTTTCCTCGGAAGGAGAAATCCGAGGATATGTTTGCAGCGTCTCCCGTCCATGAGCTGTATTTGTTTTCAAAGTCATTCAGCGAATGAAAAATCAACGAGTCAGATGATGGATGCGACTTCATAAAATAACTGAAAACGGTTTTAAATTTTCCATTATAGATCGTTGAGTTCATTGAATCGTTCATTAAGATATGATTCTTTCTTATTTCAGTTTTCTCCCATTCCATAAAAATATTTTCTTTCATGATATTTTTATTGGAACAAGTAAATTTTATTTCATCCACTTCAGATGCTTGAACTGTATTTGTATTAATATCACTCGTAATAAGGGGATTGATCCATATTCCTCTTTCTGCGCTGTTCGGAATAATACGGTACTGGAATACATTTCCATTAATTAATTTACAATCCATGCGAAATTCTTCGTCTTTGTACAGATATGCTTTTAGTGTACCGATACTACTTCTGGCGATTTTTATTTTCACCCTCAGAATGCCATCTTCTGTTGAGGGGATTTTGATCCATTGGTTCCATACTGCAGTATCCTTTCCGATACTTTGAGAAGAAAATAGGTTTTCTTTTTCGGTTTTCTGAAATAAAATAATCTTCGAGTTTTTATAGATGGGTTTGTAATGATTAAAAAGCTGGTATATTCCGGTCGGCTCATCATTTAATAAATACCGGTTATCAATACTGCAAAATCCGCTTTGTCCATACCGGTCGTCCAATAACTCCCAAATAATATACGGAGCACTTTCGTCTGAAGAGAAATACGTTGCATCCTCTTTGTCCAGCCATTCCGTGTAGGCGGCATAGCTCTGGATCACAGGTCTTGGCTTCCAGCTTAGATTGTTGGCAGGAAAAAAACTGAAATCCCAAGGATAAACATCAACCTCTGCTTTGCCGATTATTTCTAAAACTTCTTTTGGTAATTTCCTTGATTGAATATTTTCTTTTGAAATCGCCATGCTTTTTTCTGTAAGTTGTTTGTAGTTAAAAAAAACCTGGCGAAAATTATTAATACCGTTAAAGGAAAGAGGAGTGTTTATATGATAGAGTTCGGTCAAGCACATATTTCTGTAAAGAGTAATGCAGGATACGAGCATAAGAATAATATGCAGAGGTTTTATCCTGTCAATGAAAATCCCAAAAACTGAAAAAAACAGAATGAGGAAAGTATAAAATGCCTGCAGATGAAATTCTTCCTCTCGTGTGTAAGCGTGTTTCCATACTGCAAACGCGGAAAAGGCACACATCCAATAAAGCAAAAAAATCTTTTTGTCTTTTGATAAAACAGGAATCAACAAAAAAGAAATAATGAAACCCGCTAATAACCACCAATTATTATTGGGATATACTGCATCTGCCAGCGAATATCCTTTTGCGATTTGAAATGAAGCCCAAAAATAATCCAATGAACCATTAAGGTTCCCGTAAATTACAAGCCAAATCAGGAAATAAAGAATAATGCCGGAGACGGCAAGAAGAATTGGTTTTTTTATATCCCTAACTAAACGATAGTAAAAAATGGAGTAAGAGAAGAGCATTAATAAAGAAACAATTCCGATAGATACTTTTATATACAACCCGAGTACAGCGCTCAGCAAAGGAATGATGAACCACTTCTGGTTTTTGGTTTCATGATAAATTAAAATGGATACGGCTGTGATTCCAACCAACAGATCATCTATCACAAGGATCTGGCAAAGTATAGATAAAATTCCTGCATGAAGAATCCATTTTCTTTTATTGATCAGATGTCCAAGAAACAGGAACAAATAAATAAATGTAAAATAAACGAGGGAGGTAAAAGTGATGCTCAAAGGAAGATTGATCCCAACTGGCAGGGGCATTTTTAAGAATGCCAGCGGACCATACACAAATAATATGTCTGTTCCGTATTGAATGCCTGTGTTAAAAAAATAATTATATGCATAAGGCAATGAAGCGTCTAATCCAAAAGAATAGGTTGGGTCAAACTTTGGGAATGATACTAAGAAGATGCAGACTGCAAAAAGAAGTAGATTTACCTTTCCTGACCCGACTGTAAATAGTTTTCTTAAAAACATGTATTAAGCAAAGATATTTTAATTTTATACCTAAGCAGGCAGATGGCAATTCAGAAAAGTGGATTCACAACTTTTTTTATCACCTTTGCCTCAAGATCGATAGGGAACAGCCATTTCTTTACAGACAGGATGAAAAAGTTATACCTTCTTATTTCTTTTTTTGTGATCATGTTGAGTTGCACTAATTCGCGCAAATCTCAGGTGTCGTCAGATAATGTGATTCGTCAGAAAGCGGATTCGTTGGAGTCACAACTTCCATCCGAAGAATATCATGCCACTACTGCAAGAATTATCGACATCCTTCATACAAAACTTGAAGTAAGTTTTGACTGGGAAAAACAATACATGAATGGAAAAGCAACCATTACTTTTAAGCCCTATTTCTATCCTGTAAAAGAAATTACGCTTGATGCAAAAAGTTTTGATGTAAAAGAAGTTTCTCTACTTGCTAGTTCTGGAAAAAATCTTCCTTTCACTTATAATAAAACCCAACTTACAATTACTTTCGATAAAGAATATACTCGAAGCGACACACTGAAAATCTTTATTGATTATGTTGCAAAGCCAAACGAGCGTGAAACAAAAATTGGCGATGCAGTTACTTCTGATAAAGGTTTATATTTTATTAACCCGATGGGGAAAGAAAAAAATAAGCCAATTGAAATCTGGACACAGGGTGAACCCGAATCGAACTCCTGTTGGTTTCCAACTCTGGATAAACCGAATGAACGGATGACTCAGGAAATTTATATTACGGTTGATTCCACACACAAGAATTTTGTCACGCTCTCAAACGGACTTCTCTTGTCGTCAAAAAAAAATCCTGACGGTTCCCGCACCGATTACTGGAAACAATCGCTGCCTGCCGCTCCTTATCTTTCCATGATGGCGATCGGAGATTTTGCTATTGTAAAAGATACATGGAGAAATAAAGATGTGAATTATTATGTAGAACATGAATTTGAATCTTATGCAAAAGCCATTTTTGGACATACGCCTGAAATGCTTGAGTTTTTTTCGACAAAACTAGGAACTACCTATCCCTGGGAAAAGTTCTCTCAGATAGTTGTACGTGATTATGTTTCAGGCGCAATGGAAAATACCACCGCGGTTCTTCACGGAGAATTTTTGAATCGAACGGATCGAGAGATGCTTGACAAAAATTATGAAGACGTGATCTCCCACGAACTTTTTCATCAATGGTTTGGAGATTATGTAACCTGCGAGGCATGGTCTAATACCACGCTCAACGAAGGGTTTGCAACTTATGGTGAATATCTCTGGCAAGAGTATAAATACGGACGCGATGCCGCAGACCACCATGGCTATAAATCCATGCAGGGATATATTTCTTCTCAGGAAAGATCGCCCAAACACCTCATTCGTTATTATTACAATGAGCTCGACAATATGTTTGACGCGAACTCCTACAATAAAGGTGGAGCGGTACTTCACATGCTTCGCAAATATGTTGGAGATGATGCATTTTTTACTGTGCTGAAAATATATCTTGATAAAAATAAATTCTCTTCTGTGGAAGCGGATGATCTTCGTCTAGTTTTTGAGCAGGTTACAGGAGAGGATCTACATTGGTTCTTTGATCAATGGTTTTTTGGAGAAGGATATCCGAAACTTTTGATCCAGCACAATTATAATGACATGCTGAAGAAATATACTGTACGTATCCGACAGACACAGGATTTAAGTTCTTTTCCTGTTTTTAAACTTCCAATCGATATTGATATTTATGTGGACGGGAAAAAGGAACGCAAACGTGTTTGGACGAAAAATGAGATTGAAGATTTTTCTTTTGATGTTGCAAAAAAACCAGACATGGTGAATGTGGACGCAGATAAATCGTTGGTCTGCACGAAGGAAGAAAAAAAATCTGTACAGGAATGGGTATTCCAGTATAGAAACGGACCTCTTTATCTTGACAGGAAGGAGGCACTGAAAGAACTTTCTGTTTTTGCAACAACTCCGGAAGCTGCCGATGTAATTGTTGCTTCCTTAAGCGATAAGTTCTGGGAGATCCGAGAGACTGCTATTGGGTATATTGAGAAACTCCCTCAAGAGTATCGAAAAGCCGTCAAAGAGAAAATCATTGTACTTGCGAAGAACGATGACAAATCTTCTGTGCGCACACTGGCGATTGAACAGCTTGATAATAATTATAAGGATGAAGACCTTACGGCTGTTTACCGCCAGTGTGTGAATGATCAATCATATGCTGTGGCAGGCGCTTCGCTTATCGCCCTTGCCAAGAGCGATAAAAAAGAATCTATGCGGATTGCCAAACAATTTGAATCTGAAAAAAGCATGGACATGCTCTTAACCGTAGCCCAGATCTATTCTCAGTACGGCAGCGATGTAAATAATTCATTTTTTATTGACATTGCTCCTAAAATGAGCGGATGGGATAAGGTTTCTTTTGCCATGAACTACACCGATTTTTTAAAACTTTGCAGCGACTCCACTATTAATGCCGGCATACTTGTTCTAGAGAATATTGTAAAAACAGAAAATAACCGTTGGATTCGCTATTTCGGGCAGAAAGGAATAAAAGACCTTGCCCAAATGTATGCTGATAAAGAGCACAAAGTATCAGAGCAGATAGCCCTCCTGAAAGAAACGAAAAGCGATTCTCCAGAACTTAGAACCCTTGAACAGGCACTGACCCAGATACAGGGTCAGAAGCAAAAACTCACCGTTCTATATAATTCTATGGTGACCGTTAACTGAAAAAAAGTAATAAAAATAAATTTAAACTTTATGTTCTTATTTCAAAAGTTTTTAATTTTGTAGTGTGTTCCAAGATAAATCTGACTGTTGACAGAATAGGTTGGAATAAAATTTATTGAAAAACTTCATTTATGAAGAAAACAAAATCAGACAAAAAAACAAAACCAGTTAAAAAAGCAGCAAAGAAAAAAGTTACTTCTGCTCATCCTAATAAAAAAGAGAAGGAGCTAAAGAAAAAACATCTTGCTGTTCCGGCAGGAAAATCTAAAGTAAAAGGCGATTGGCAGGAGGACTCTTTGCTTGAAGAAGAAGAAAAGCAAGAAGACGAAGAATTCTTTGCAGGCGAAGAAGAGCCAAAGCTGGAAAACTTAGACGATGCGTTGGATGGTGATGAGGATGAAGAAGAGGATCAGTTTTTCGGTGAAGAACCCGCGTTCTGATTCGCGAAATAAATTTTTCCTCCTGAACTATTCCTTTTTGCTCCGGTCACGCTTTTAAGTATATTTATTTCTCCCCTCATTTTAAGTACACCCAGAAAAGCAAATGCCATTGCTTCTTTGAACTGAATGGTTTTGTCATCGGGGAGAATGGTTTTGCATTGAGCATGAAACGAAATTCTTTTGATCAGAAAATCGTTATAAGCACCACCTCCTGTAATGATAAGTTTGGGGTTAGGAGTTTGGAGTTTGGAGTTAATAGAAGTTGAAATTTGCAGTGCTATGTGTTCAACTGTTGTTCGAAGTTTATCCTGAACAGAAATATTAAAAGTATTGAGAACTGGCATAAATTTTTTCTCCACCCATTCTCTCCCTAATGATTTTGGTGGTTTTGTTTTATAAAAGGAAAGTAAGTTTAGTTTTTTTAGAAGTGTATTGTTGATGGTTCCTTTTGATGCCAATTTTCCTCCTTTGTCAAATTCTTTTCCAAGTTTATTTGCCAGGCCGTTCAATACAATATTAACGGGACAAATGTCAAACGCAACTCTACTTCCTTCACCCCTCTCCTTTGGGAGAGGAGTTAGGGTGTGAGGTCGGGGCAAAGTAAAAGATACATTGGTAATTCCTCCGAGGTTAAGGCAGAAATCATATTCCGAAAAAAGTAATTTATCCGCCATGGGAACCAGCGGTGCACCCTGTCCTCCAAGAGCAATATCGCCAGAACGGAAATTACATACTACAGGTAATTTACAAACAGAAGCGATGGTTTCTCCATCTCCGATCTGGAGGGTAAACTTTTTTTCGGGCTGATGAAAAACCGTGTGTCCATGAGAGGCAATGAAGTGCGGAGAGATTTTTTTACGCCTGATGAATCTTAGGATTTCGTTCCCGATATATTTTCCGTATTCTTTATCTAATTGTTTTAATCCGATAGCTGTCGGATCGTTTTTCTTCTGTTTAAATGCTTTGCTCAGTTTCTCCCTCCATCTTTTATCATACTTTATTGTTTCGGCATAAATGATTTTATGTTTCCATTTATTTTCTTTTTCTTTTCGGACAAACTCGCAATAGGCAATATCCAATCCGTCTAAGGAAGTGCCCGACATAATTCCTATCACATTATACCTAATCATATTTTTATACCTTAGTGCGCTATTCGAAATTACAAACTTATTTTCATATGAAATTTGAATTATCAGAAGAACATCTCTCCGTACAAAAAGCCGCGCGAGATTTTGCCCAGGATATTTTAAAGTCGGGCGTAATTGAGCGCGATAATAAGCAAAAATTTCCGGCAGAAGAGATCAAGCAGCTGGGTCAGCTTGGATTTTTGGGAATGATGGTGGATCCAAAATATGGAGGAGGAGGAATGGATACTATTTCCTATGTGCTGGCGATGGAAGAAATCTCAAAAATAGATGCATCTGCTTCTGTGGTGATGAGCGTAAATAATTCGCTTGTGTGCTGGGGACTGGAAGCATTCGGAACGGAGGAGCAAAAGAAAAAATATCTTGTTCCGCTTGCCAAAGGAGAAATTATAGGCGCATTTTGTTTGTCGGAGCCGGAAGCAGGAAGCGATGCCACATCCCAAAAAACAACTGCCGTTGATAAAGGCGATCATTATCTCTTGAACGGAACAAAAAACTGGATTACAAACGGAGGAACCGCTTCAGTTTATCTGGTGATGGCTCAGACTCACCCCGAAAAAGGGCATAAAGGTATTAATTGTTTGATCGTTGAAAAAGGAATGCCCGGATTTCAAGTCGGAAAGAAAGAAGATAAACTCGGCATACGCGGCAGCGATACTCATTCGCTTATGTTCACGGATGTAAAGGTTCCAAAAGAAAATCGTATTGGCGAAGATGGTTTTGGTTTTAAGTTCGCCATGAAAACACTGGCTGGCGGAAGAATAGGCATTGCATCGCAGGCACTCGGCATTGCTTCGGGTGCATACGAACTTGCGCTTGCGTATTCAAAAGAAAGAAAAGCTTTCGGGAAAGAAATCTCTCAGCATCAGGCGATACAATTCAAACTTGCCGACATGGCAACTGAAATTGAAGCCGCACGTTTACTCTGCTTAAAAGCCGCTTGGATGAAAGACCAGCATTTGGATTATGGAACGGCAAGCGCAATGGCAAAAGTGTATGCATCACGTGTTGCCATGGAAACCACTGTTGAAGCCGTGCAGATTCATGGAGGATACGGATATGTAAAAGAATACCATGTGGAGCGGCTGATGCGCGATGCAAAGATCACACAGATATACGAAGGAACCACCGAAGTGCAGAAGATCGTTATTTCCCGGGCGATGCTTGCTTGATTTTACCTCAGCAAACTAATGTTCCCTTTCTTATTTATCTTTTCTCCATTCATAAGCGTTGCCTTCAGATCATAAACGAACACCGCTGTATTGAGTAACTTTCCCTTATACATGCCATCCCAACATGTCTTTTGGTCAGTGGATTCAAATACCATTTCTCCCCATCGGTCGTAAATGGTGATATGAAATGTTTCAATGCAGCCGCCCAGCACACAGTGCAGATCATTTTCTAAGTCATTATTCGGAGAGAATGCATTGGGAATGTATAATGTTCCGCAGGGGTCACCTATGTTGATAGTAACACAATCACTGCCGGTACATCCGTTAGCATCGGCAACTGTAACGCAGTAATCCGTGGTTTGATTCGGTGTTGCTGTTGGATTGGCGCAAGTGCTGCAGCTTAGTCCCGTTGATGGCGACCATTGATACGTGACTCCTCCGCTGCCTGTAAGCATTGTGCTGTCACCGTCAACAATTGTGTAGGAGCTTGCGCTGACGAATGCTATTGGGGCGGATATTGGTGCTACGCTCACGGATTGAATCTTTATACACCCGTTAGTGTCTGTTACTGTTGCTGTATAATCTCCAATGGAAAGTCCGGTTGCTGTGGTGTTTGTTTGTCCGTTATTCCAGATATAAACATATGGAGCGGTTCCTCCGCTCGGTGTTATGGTTGCTGTTCCGTTATTGTTTATGCACGCTGCTGCGGTGGATGTAACAGATGCAGTTAAAGCAGCAGGTTGAATAATTGTTACCGCAGCAGTATCAGTTTTACTATTTGCATCTGTAACCAATACAGAATATGTTCCCGCGCAAAGTCCTGTTGCGTTTTTTGTTGTTTGCATGGGTGAAGAATTCCAACTATAAGTGTAAGGCGCGCTTCCTCCTGTCGCTGTTGCGGTTGCTGTTCCAATGCATTGGCTGCTGCATAGGAGATTAGTTGAGACGGCTGTAACGGTTGGCACATTGGACACTGTATAACAAAGACCACATTGATGAAAAGAGATATCATCTAATCCGAAATCATTTCCCCACCCTGCTGTATTTTGATTAACAATACAAATATCAGCCGTTGTATCCGAACCGGAATTCCATAGCGTACCCACTTGAACCCATGTATTAAAAGCAGCAGGTGCATAAAGTATGTTGCCTATATTTATACCATTAATAGACATTTGCAATTGGGCAGGATTATCCGTGTGCAGACTTGTAAGCCATGCCGAAAATGCATAATCCGTGTTGGTAAGAACATTTATGGTCTGACACCAAACAGAAGCAACAGTGCCTGCACCATCAACCAGCATAAAATTGCCTGTGCCTGTAGTATGGTCACTCCCTTGCCAGTAGCCGGGATTGGATGTTGCAGGACTAGTGCTGACAGTATATTTCGAAACATTTATTTGCGTATTGGGAAGAATATAGGTATAAGCGGATGTAAATCCTGTATTCCCTGCAGAAAAGTCTCCATTCAGAATTAATTCACTTCCCGAAGAAACACAAGTGGGACTTTGTGGCACTACAACTACACTGCCGTCACCTCCTTTATATATATTGAAATTAGCAGGAAGCGAACAAGAAGCCACATAGGTTTCATTTGCTATCATGGAATGTCCATCGGCATTACCTCCGGCATACTGGGCAAATAACTTCCCTCCGCTTCTCCAAAGAAGAGGCGAAAAATACAAGAGCAATATGAAAATTGTAATGTAGCTCTTTCTTATCATCGCCATTTTTTCATTAAAACTCTTGTGTCTCAGGATGACAAGTATTACCTAATCTGATCACAAACTGCTTTTGTGTTTTCCCTGTTATTCTACTTCAACACTCCCGCTCTTAGCACTTTCGTGTTCAGCAATAGAGTGGAGTTATCCGTATCGCTGATGTGTACCATATACATTCCACTCGCTAACAAAGGCAAATCAATGGCAACGCTTGTACCATCTCCAGGAATAATTATATTCCTTGCACACACTTCTTGTCCCAGTACATTCACGATTCTGAACAATGCATTCACAGGAGTTCCGGTTCCACTGTTCACATAGATGGTCTTATCAAATGGATTGGGGTAAACAGACAGGGAACAGTTTGCCTTGTTATAGCTGGCAAGTTGTGAATATGTGTAGCTGCCATTATAATCCGTTTGTTTGAGTCGGTAATAGGATGTACCATCCGGAGGCGCATTATCGGTGAATGTATATTTCGTTGTCATGCTGCTGTTGCCTGCACCTTTTACTTTACCGATTGCCTCATAAGTTATTCCATCTGCACTGCGTTCTATGCTGAAGTAATCGTTATTTGTTTCCGAAGCGGTGCTCCAGTTCAGTTTTGCTGTGCCCTTACTGCATGCTGCCGTGAATGACATCAGCTCCACAGGTAAAGGTCTGAAACAAACATCGCATGCACGAAAAGAAATGTCATCCAATCCAAAATCATTTCCCCATCCTGCCGTGTTTTCATTAACAATGCAAATAGAAGCCGTTGTATTGGAGCCGGAATTCCATAAGGTACCCACCTGAATCCATTTATTAAAAGCAGCAGGGGCGTAGAATATGCTTCCTGTATTTACACCATTAAAAGATGCTTGCAGTTGGGCAGGGTTATCGGTGTGAAGACTGGTAAGCCATGTTGAAAATAAATAATCTGTATTGGTAGAAACATTCACGGTTTGACACCAAACAGAAACAACAACACCAGCGCCATCAACCAACATAAAATTTCCTGTGCCAGTAGTATGGTCGCTCCCTTGCCAGAAGCCGGGATTGGACGTTGCAGGATTTGGCCCAACAGTATATGCAGAAGGACCTATCTGTGTATTGGGAGGAATGTAGGTATAAGCAGATGTAAATCCTGTATTTCCTGCAGAAAAATCTCCATTCACGATTAATTCGCTTCCAGAGGAAGCACAGGTAGGAGGCAGTTGCGATAAACCAACACTGCCGTCACCTCCTTTGTATAAATTAAAATATGCAGGAAGCGAACAAGGTGCCACATAGGTTTCATTGGCTGTCATAGCATGACCATCGGCATTACCGCCTGCGCTTATATTAGCGTATCCGGGAAGTGAACAAGGAGCTACATAGGTTTCATTGGCTGTCATAGCATGACCATCGGCATTGCCGCCTGCACTTATGTTGGCATATCCGGGAAGTGAACAAGGAGCTACATAGGTTTCATTGGCTGTCAAGGAATGACCATCGGCATTGCCTCCCATATACTGAGCAAACAGAACTCCACCCAAGCCAAAGCCCACCTTCCCCACGAAGGGGAGAAAACTTGTTGCCGCATAGAGGGCAGCTACGAAAATGATTCTATGTTTTTGCATCTGTTTGTTTTTACGGCACTCTTTTTTCAGCCACATCGCTCCATGGACCATGACCCGTGCTGCCTCCGTTAGCTCTTACACGCACAAAAATCTTTTGCCCGCTTGGCAATCCTGTTAATATTGCTTTTTGTTTTCCAAACTTCTTTATTATATACTCGTTAAGT
>JACRAL010000137.1 GCA_016213435.1 Bacteroidota bacterium | reverse complement strand
GATTTGCCAAAAACAAGAAGTGGAAAGATAATGAGAAGAATTCTAAAAGTGATTTCAGAAGGAAGCACAGACTATGGCAATACAACAACATTATTGGATCCTAATGTTGTTAAGGTTCTAGCTGAAAATAGAATAAAACAGCTATAAGCTTCCGGTCGCATTGAAAAGTTCATCAAGCAAGGCTTTTAGCCTTGCCCACAGATTATGGCACAATACTTTTGTTGCTATCTCAGCTCTTCTTCCAATGACGGTATAAGCATTCAAAGCATCTCCATGCTTATTTTTGAAAACATAATTAACATTTTCGTTTCTGTTTCTCTTGTTATAAGTTTTCTGCGGAAAACTGTTCATTAATTTACGACGTATTCTTCCTCTTCTGCCATTTTTTCTTACAGGAGCAATGCTCCTGATGCCTTGCTCTTCAAGCCATTCGTGATGTGCTTCACAATCACCTTTTTTGTCATAAACCAACGTAGTTGGTTTTTTCTTTACTTTCTTCCAGAGGGACTTGAGCATTGCAAGTTCGTCCTTTCTTGTTAGTCTAAGTTCCCATCCAAGAATAAAACATTTCCATACTAGAAATTCTAGCCTGGCAAATCCTCGACGAGAATAAACTCCCAATATTCTTTTTATGTAGTAAGCACTTTTTCTTTTTGTTTGAAGCCCAGTCATGTCTGCCCCAGCCACAAAAGAATTTGGAAGCAAAGGAAGCACAAGTCTCATAGCAACTGCTTCTAGAAAAGGCTTAAGCCTTTTCTCTTCCTTGCATAAAGTTCCCTCATCTGGAATAGCTTTCAAGCAGATATAATCTGGTAGCTTTGTGTTTGGCAGCCACTCAACAAAATCTGTATAAGAGCCGCAATAACGACGAAAGAATACAAGCATGACGCCATGTTGCCATACTTGATAAGTATGTGGACTGTTCTTATGCCAGTAAACTGGCATATGTTGTTTGCGGAACGCTTTCCGCAACAAATTTATACCTCTTTTCCAATCTACGCTCCTGTGGGCACTTCCCCACCCTCACGATTTTCTCATACAACAAATCGTGTGGGGAAACCCACATATATAACT
>JACRAL010000132.1 GCA_016213435.1 Bacteroidota bacterium | reverse complement strand
GGAAGTGATTCAACGATATATTCATGAGCAAGGGACTGATAAGGGGACGTACAAAAATTTTCATAAGAATCAATTGCGTCTATTTTAGTATAATGTATTTGTATTGATACCTCGCAGCTCTGCTGCGGGGTCATTCATTTAATAACTATTAATAATAAAAAAATATGAAACAATTAAAAATTAAACTGATAATTATTTTATGCTTATTAGGGTTTATCCATGGGTACGCTACAAAGGTAACTGTTCAAGTTGCAAATTATGTGTTTACCCCAGCCAGTGTTAGCGTAACGGTGGGAGATACGATTGTTTGGAATTGGGTAAATGGCATGCATACTACTACTTCTCTAACCATACCGGCTACTGCTGCTGCATGGGATGCTATGATAGACAACACAGCTACAACATTTGAATATAAAATTACTGTTGCAGGGACGTACAACTATGAATGCACGCCTCACTCTTTTGTTGGAATGACAGGGACGATTACCGCTGTTGCTTCTGGATTGGGAATAATTGAAAATACAACAAATAATTCGAATATAAAGGTTTATCCAAATCCTATTAACACTTTAGCAGTACTCAATTTAAATACATTAGTTTATTCCGGAAAATTATCATTTTCCCTATACGATATTTTAGGAAACAAGGTAAGAACTATAGAATCTGTTACTAATGATCGTCTTGTTATTAACAGAGAAGGTTTGCTCTCCGGAATTTATTTTTACCAATTACATGATGCTGAAACAATTATAGCATCAGGGAAATTACTTGTTGACTAAAAATACGATAAAGATTATTTATCTTTGGGTTTATATTAATTTCTATTAAGAAATTGAAACTTCTATTTTTAATTTTTGAAGCACTTCGATTGAAGTAAGAATTATATTTTTTAAAGTCCATATGCAGAAAAGTTTTTCTTGTCTTGTTGGGTTCATTCTATTTTCTTTTAATATAAGCCTTGCTCAATTTGGGAATAATCCCCCTTTTAAAGTAGAAACAGAAGCAATAGCAAATACAAATACCATCGGGTTGCATTCCTTTGCATTTGCTCAATCTGGGAGCAAATGGCTTTTTATAGGAGGACGTACAAATGGTCTTCATGGATTTACACTCGGTACCGGGTTTCAGGTACAAGATGCCAATAACCAAATGGTTGTCATTGATACTACAACATGGCAAACGTGGTATACTTCACTTAATGTTTTGCCATTGAATATTGCAGATCCTCTTCGGTCTACCAATATGGAATATTATCAGGATGGTAATTATTTATACATGATAGGTGGATACGGTTATGACAGTATTCAAGCCAAGAATATTACATTTTCAACACTTACAGCCATTCACATTGACAGTACTATTAATGCTGTAATCAGCGGAAAAACGATAAACGCATTTATCAGACAGATAACAGATTCCAGAATACAGGTATGCGGAGGAGAAATGGAAAAGGTAGCAAATAAATTTTATCTGTTTTTTGGCCATAATTACAATGGAGATTACCCTGATCTTAATGCTACTCAAGAATATATAAATCAAATCAAAACGTTTACCATTGCCGATGACGGAACGAATTTGAGTATCTCCAATTATTCTGCGATTACAGATAGCGTTGAATTTCATCGCAGAGATTTAACGGTAGCTCCTATTGTCAATCCGGATGAATCCTTTTCTATTGCTGCCTATGCCGGAGTATTCAAACCTAATTTCAAACCCTTTACTCATCCCATTTATGTAGATTCTTCTTCCGTTTTTATTGACACTGCTTATAACCAGGTAATGAGTCTGTATACGTGTGCCCGAGTGCCAATGTATGATTCGGCAACTCAAAATATGTATACTGTTTTTTTGGGAGGTGTAAGCACAAATTATTATGATGAAACTACACAGCAATTGCTCTATAGTGCTAAAATACCTTTTACTGATGATGTTACTGTTCTTACAAAATATGCAAATGGGACTACACAGGAAACTTTATTACCATTTCAGTTGCCTGCATTAATCGGGAAGAATGCAAAGTTTATTTTTAATCAATCAGTGTCTCATTACAGCAATCATGTAATTAAGCTACACGCTTTATCGCAGAGAACACATGTAGGATATTTCTTTGGAGGCATAAGAGCATCACAACCCAATAATGGGGTTAGCGTTGCAAATGATTCCATTTATAGGATTTTTATAACACCTAAAGCGATAAACTCAATAAAAAATATAGAGACTTTAAATCCGTCTTTACGAATTTTTCCCAACCCGGCAAAAACTAATATAACGATCAGTTTTCACTTATCTAATTTCGAACACGTGCAACTAACTATATATGATGTAATAGGTAAAAAGATTAAAACCCCTTTAGATAAAGATATGAATGAGGGAGACTATTCTATTTCTATTGATGCCTCAGATCTTACATCCAACCTCTACCTCTGTCAACTTCGCACAGAAAGCATTTTTCAAGTCATACGTTTTACCGTGATAAAATAGTTTTCCGCTGACCACAGGAATCAGATTATTAAATTAATTGTTTATTTTTTCGATTGATGCGAAATTGATATCTTCGTATCCATTTTCAATTTCAATATTTTTTATTTTTATACCCATGAAAGTCGAACAAATGTATACCAACTGCCTTGCCGAAGCCGCTTACTACATTGAGAGTGATGGCGAAGCAGCAATCATTGACCCCATTCGCGAGACAACACCTTATCTTGAAAAACTAAAATCAACGGGGGCAAAACTCAAGTACGTTTTCGAAACTCACTTTCATGCCGATTTTGTTTCAGGGCATATTGATTTAGCAAAACAAACAGGAGCAAAAATAATTTTCGGTCCGCTTGCAGAAACAAACTACGAAGTGCAGAACGCAAATGACGAAGAATTTTTTTCTGTCGGAAAGGTCAGAATAAAAGTTCTTCATACTCCCGGACACACTCCCGAATCGAGCTGCTTTCTATTGCTTGACGAAAAAGGAAAAGAACACTGCATCTTCACAGGCGACACACTTTTTATAGGAGATGTAGGCAGACCCGATCTGTTAGATGGAAAAATGACAAGTGCTCAACTTGCCTCCATGCTGTACGATTCGCTCAATAATAAAATAAAAAATCTTCCGGATGATGTGATCGTTTATCCTGCGCACGGAGCCGGATCTGCCTGCGGAAAAAATATCAGCAAGGAATCGTTCAGCACATTGGGCGAACAGAAAAAAACAAATTACGCCTTACAAAACATGAGCAGGGAAAATTTTATTAAAGCGGTTACAACCGGATTATCTTCTCCTCCTCCCTATTTTTTCAAAGATGCAATGATTAACAAGAACGGATATGACAATATTGATGATGTGATGAAGCGCAATATGAAACCGCTTTCGACTGAAGAACTCAAAAAAGAAATTTTTAACGGAACGCTGATTCTTGACACGAGAGATCCTGATGCGTTTGAAAAAGGAT
Organism: Bacteroidota bacterium; assembly: GCA_016213435.1. Classification (GTDB taxonomy): domain Bacteria; phylum Bacteroidota; class Bacteroidia; order Palsa-948; family Palsa-948; genus Palsa-948. The sequence continues at coordinate 5,973 of JACRAL010000132.1, read as the reverse complement.
TTATCAAAGGCTCTATGAATATCGGCTTAAGCGGACAATATGCAGTTTGGATAGGTACACTCATTGATATCAGCCAGCCCTTGGTGATCGTAGCAGAAGAAGGAAAAGAACATGAATCTATTCTTCGGGCTGCCAGAGTAGGCTTTGAAAATGTAAAGGGATTTTTAAAAGGGGGAATTACATCATGGATAAGTACAGGAAATATTACAGAAACAATCCAATCAATAACTCCGAAAGAGTTTGCTGAAAAAATAATCCCGATAACTATCGGGACAAGAAACCAAAATATTCTAGACGTAAGGAAGCCATCTGAATACGAAAGCGGACATGTGAAAAATGCAACTCTTTTCGAATTATCTTCTTCTTTCAAAAAAAATCTGCATACTCTCGATAAAGAACAATCTTACTTCGTTCACTGTGCCAGAGGATACCGTTCGATGATTGCTTCTTCCATTCTAAAAGCAAATGGATTTAAAAATATCATAAATGTGTATGAAGGATATGCAGGGATCAAAAACACAAATGTGCCCATTGAACTTCCTGCCGAAACATCTATATAATTTCAAAGGGAAAACATTTTTATTTTTGCAACATGGGGAATTAGCTCAGTTGGCTAGAGCGCTTGCATGGCATGCAAGAGGTCATCGGTTCGACTCCGTTATTCTCCACCTTATCGGGGGTTGGCGTAAAATTTAGCGCCAACTTTTTTACTTTCAATGCCTTTCGATCACTCATCCTACAACCAAAGATAACCCTACTTTTGCCTGATGAGAAAGTTTGTTAAATATGAAATTTCAAATGTGCTTGTTTTTAAAGAAAACCTGCTGCATTACGCAAACAGTTTCCATCGTTGCTGTGTTTTAATTAGCAATACAGGGCAGGAGAATTTCACAGGCATTTATTCGGACAGAAATGAAATGATTATTGCAGTTGATTCAATTGACCAAATCACTCCTTCTGAAAATTCTTTTGCCGCATTAAATAGATTTCACAAAGAAAAAACCGATTGGCTATTTGGTTTTTTAACTTATGATCTAAAGAATGAAGTAGAATCCCTTTCCTCTGAAAATTTTGACGGTATCAACTTTCCAAGGATGAATTTCTTTCAGCCGAAATACGTTTTCATCCTCCGGAACACTAAAGTAGAAATTGGTTTTCTTCCAAATGTCTCTTCTAAAGAAGAAGTTGCAACCCTTTTTTATGAAATTAATAGTGGGGGACAAATTGCAAATTGCAAATTGCAGATTAAAGAAATTAAATGTAGAATCTCTAAAGAAGAATATATTGCCACAGTAAATAAAGTAAAAGAGCACATTCATCGGGGAGATGTTTATGAAATGAACTATTGCATGGAATTTTTTTCTGAAGAGACAATAACAAGTCCTGATGCAATATTTTTAAGACTAAACCAAACTTCACAGGCTCCTTTCTCCGCCTTTTATCGAATGGGTGATAAATATCTCTTGTGCGCAAGTCCCGAACGATTTCTAAAAAAAGAAGGAAAAAAAATTATTTCCCAGCCGATCAAAGGAACATCCAAAAGAGGAGCGACTGGGACTGAAGACCTTGAAATTAAAAAAACACTTTCACAAAACGAAAAAGAAAAAAGCGAGAACGTAATGATTGTTGATCTGGTTCGAAACGATTTATCTAAAACCTGCGACAATGTGCATGTAGATGAACTTTTTGGCGTTTATACTTTCTCCCAATGGCACCAGATGATTTCCACAGTGAGTGGAGAAATGAGATCGGACGTTCAGTTTGTAGATGTGATAAAAAAATCTTTTCCCATGGGATCTATGACCGGTGCTCCAAAAGTACGGGCGATGGAACTCATTGAACAATACGAAAAAACAAAACGCGGTTTGTACTCGGGATCTATTGGTTACATTACTCCCGATGCAGATTTTGATTTCAACGTGGTAATAAGAAGCATTTTATACAATGCAGCTTCAAGATACATATCCTTTCAGGTTGGCAGTGCTATTACTGCTAATTCCACTGCTGAAAATGAATATGAAGAATGTTTGCTGAAAGCAAAAGGAATGTTTGAAGCGCTGAATATTAATGCAAATGACGCGTTAAAAATATCGAATGACGAATTGAATTCTCTCGCCCATGCTTAACCTATTTAAAGAATTTATATTAAAAGAAAAACTGTTTAGCGAGAATAATAAAATTCTCGTAACAGTCAGCGGGGGCCTTGATTCAATCGTGATGAGTGATCTGTTTCACAAAGCAGGATTTTTATTCGGCATCGCTCATTGCAACTTTAAACTCAGGGGAAAAGAATCGGAAGAAGATGAAAAGTTTGTCAGGATGCTTGCAGGAAAATATAAGGTGCCGTTTCACAATAAATCATTTAACACGAAAACATATTCGGAGAAGAAAAAGATTTCTATCCAAATGTCTGCACGTGATCTTCGCTATGCATGGTTAAAAAAAATAGCAAAAGAAAATAAATACGATTTCATTGCCACTGCTCATCATTTGGATGATTCCATAGAAACCTTTTTCATCAATATTTTAAGGGGAACTGGCATTACAGGATTGCAAGGAGTCCCGGTAAGACAGGGAATCATTATTCGCCCTCTTCTTTTTGCCAGCAAAAAAGTAATTCGCGAATATGCGGAAGCTGAAAAACTTTTTTGGCGGGAAGACAGTAGCAACTTTACAGATAAATATTTGCGAAATAATATACGCCATCATCTCATTCCTTCTTTAAAAAAACTGAATGCGGGGTTTGAAAAAACGATTACAAAAGAATTATCTTATTTCAAGGAGGCGGGAGATATCTTTAAAAAATTTATAGAGGAAAAGAAAAAGGAGATAGTGGTGGAAGAAGGGAAAAATATATTACTGAACATCAAAAAACTTAAGGACAGCGGACATGCAGAAACAATACTTCATGAACTGCTCCGGGCATATGATTTTACGCCTGAAACTATTGAACTCATTGCGCAACGAATGTACGCTACCGCAGGGAAAAAATTCCTGTCGCCTACTTATCGTCTGATAAAAGACCGACACTTCTTCATTCTATCTCCAAAATATTCTGGCGTTAAGGAGAAAGAATTTCTTTTGAAAAAAAATCAATCCGAATTCAAAAGCGAAAATTTATTCCTTCGAACCGAAGTAATGGACGGGAATTTATCAAAAGTGAAAGACAAACGCAGCACAGTTGCCTACCTGGACCATTCCACACTTACTTTCCCCCTAAAGATCAGGAAATGGAAACGGGGAGATTTTTTCCATCCTCTCGGCATGAAGGGGAAAAAGAAACTCAGCGACTTTTTTATTGACCTAAAAATCCCTATCAATGAGAAAGAAGATATATATGTGCTGGAATCCAACAAAAGGATTGCTTGGGTAATTAAGTACCGCATAGATGACCGTTTTAAAGTGACTCGCGATACCCAAAAGATTTATAAGGTAATATCAAAAAGTTAATAATAGACGAATATTCCATTCATTTGGTCTTTCCTTTTTGCTTATTCGTCTAAATATTCATAACTAAATGCAACTATTCGCGTTCAAGTACAAAAAACAAAAACTATTGTCATGACACGAACATCTGTAGCACCGGTAATTTCTCCCACACAAAAAGAAGACGTAAGCGAGTTGCATTTTCCAAGAGAAGAAGTGTTGGCAAACGCAGAAGAAACTGTTCAAAGACGTCTTGCATTGGAGAGGGCGGTTGTACTCGGAAATACATATAAAGGGAAAATTAAAATCCTATTTAAAGATGTTGCAGAGATTAAGCAAATTGAAACATACATTTGGGGGCTGACTGACAAACGTGTAATTTTAAAACAAGGAACTGTCATACCAATAAACAGAATTCTCGAGGTCAGATTTTAAATTTCTTTTTCAAGTGCTTTAAAGGATTGTGCTTTTCCTTAAGTCGTAGAGATTACTTTTTCACAAGGCTGAGACGAAGCATGTTTGTTCTTCCTTTCTCTATGAGAGGCATGCTGGCTGTATTGATAACAAGATCATCTGTCTTGACCAGTCCTTGACGTTTTAAAATATTTTTTAAATCTTCCATTGTTTTGTCGGTGCTTTCATACTTGTCATAATAAAATCCACGTACCCCCCAGATTAGACTGAGAGTTGTTAACAAAATACGATTATCGGTAAAGACAAAAATATTTGCCTTCGGTCTGTGACTGGAAATTTTGAATGCCGTATATCCGGAATTTGTCATTGTTACGATTGCAGAAACATTTGCCTGACGTGCCATCACGCAGGCATTATAACAAATAGAATCGGAAATAAATGTTTGTGTTTTTAGCGAAGGTGAATGTTCGCGAAAGTAAATTCGGTCTTCGTGTTCAACACGGGCGATTATCTTTTGCATACACTCAATCACCTCCACAGGATATTTTCCTACCGAAGTTTCAGCGCTGAGCATCACTGCATCTGCTCCATCCATCACTGCATTGGCAACATCATTCACTTCCGCACGGGTAGGAGTAAAATTTTCTATCATGCTTTCCATCATCTGGGTAGCAATGATCACAGGACGTGATGCATTAATACATTTTTCAACCAACATTTTCTGAATCATCGGCACCTGTTCCATAGGAAGTTCTACTCCTAGGTCTCCTCGGGCAACCATGATTCCATCCGCAAGATCAATGATGTTATCTATTTCTTTCAACGCTTCTGGTTTTTCAATTTTTGCAATTACACGAACGTGCTTTTTTTTGTTTTTGATCGTTTGTTTCAAATCCAGAACATCTGTTACAGAACGAACAAAGGAAAGGCCAATCCATTCTACATTATTTGTAAGAGCAAAATCCAAATCTTTCAGGTCTTTTTCGGTTAAACAAGGAAGAGAAATTTTAGTATTTGGAAGATTTACTCCCTTATTGGATGAAAGCAAACCGCCTTGTATAATTTTAACTTTCACAGAATTTTTTTTATTGGTCCCGACAACTTTCAATAAAATCTTTCCATCATTGATAAGAATATTATCGCCAATAGAAACATCGGAAGGGAAATGTTTGTAGTTGATATAAAGCTTTGATGCATCGCCCAAACATTCTTTTGATGTAAACAAAATTGTTTTTCCTTCTTTGAGCAAAATGCTGTTATCCTTAACCTTTCCAATCCGAATCTTTGGTCCCTGCAAGTCTGCAAGGATTCCAATGCTGGTTTTAAGTTTTTTATTCAGCAAACGGATGGAGAGAATTATTTGCTTTATTTCAGCGTATGTGCCGTGAGAAAAATTTACCCGGAAAAGATCAACTCCTCCCCTTATCATCTCCTCGAGAACTTTTTCCGATGAAGAAGCCGGACCAACTGTCGCGATAATTTTTGTTTTATTATATTTTATCATATATAAATATCGATAAAAATAGATGCGAGCGGATTAAGACAAAAAATATTGTTCGCTTGAATTATTTTTTAGAATATAAAGTTTTCTTTTGATTTTATTTTTTTAGGATCAACTTCAAAAGCAGTTTGCACAAAAGCTATTTCCTTTATTTTTTTTAATATTAGATCTTTTCCCGAGTAGGGCATGCCGCCCTGCACCATTAAAAGGTAATCTGCCTGTTTATATTCGGGAACTAAAAATTTATTGCCTGTTTTATTTAGGATGAGACGGTAATCCGTAAACATTTCTTCGTTGCGAAAAGTAAACATGTGGAATTTAAACTGTATAGTTTGATTTTTTTCATGAACTTCAATGTCTTTGCTTTTCGAGAATGCTGCTTTAAGTTTGTTGTTTAACGCAAAACACAAGCGATATGCTTTTTCCGAACAACTGATACCATAAAGAAAAAAATCATAATCATTTTCTATCAGGAGTTTTTTCTTTGATGCTTTCATTGTTACAGTTCGTTAGTTGAAACTATGCGCTTTCAGCGCAAGACTTTCAGTTGCTACACAATTTTGTAAGTTTGCGGAATGAGTAATACCCCAAGGTATGGCAGTCATAATGTATCTCGGTTGACGGCTCATATT
>JACRAL010000131.1 GCA_016213435.1 Bacteroidota bacterium | reverse complement strand
TCTATCCTGAGAAGAATCGCTCTCAACCTTATTCGATTAGACAAAACACCAAAAATAAGCCAGCGTAATAAACGAAACAAATCAGCATGGAACGATCAATTCTTAGAAAAAATGCTTAGGATTTAAGCCCGATTGCCTTGCGTAAAACCTGAGGAGTTGTTCGGTTTATTTATCTTTGGCTTAATTTTGCGAATTTTTCATTTGTATATTCGTAGCCAATTCGATTTAGTAGATGATAAAAATTCTTACCATAATAGGTGCTCGTCCGCAGTTTATTAAAGCCGCAGCACTGAGTCGTGCAATTCGAAATAAATTCTCTGACAAGATCAAAGAAGTGATTGTGCATACCGGTCAGCATTATGATGATAATATGTCGCGAGTCTTTTTTGAAGAAATGGAAATTCCTAAGGAAGATTACAATTTAGAAGTTGGCTCAGGCTCACATGGTAAGCAAACTGCTTCTATGATCTCCGGAATTGAAGAGCTATTGCTAAAAGAAAAACCGGATTGTGTTGTCCTTTATGGAGATACCAATTCCACTCTTGCCGGTGCTGTTGCTGCTTCTAAGATTCATATTCCAGTTGTTCATATTGAAGCAGGGCTTCGCTCTTTTAACAAAAGTATGCCTGAAGAGATTAACCGCATTATTTGCGACCATTGCTCTACTTTGCTTTTTTCACCTACAAAAAATGGATACGTTAATCTTACCAAAGAAGGATTTTCAGAGTTCAGTAAAGCTCCTTTTACTGCAGACAATCCGAAAATTTATCACTGCGGAGATGTGATGTATGACAATGCAGTTTATTTTTCTCAGATAGCAGAAAATAAATCCGATATACTGAAACAATACGAACTCAGTCCTAATAATTACATTCTGGCAACTATTCACAGGGATAATAATACAGATGATCCTGAACGTTTTGCTTCGATCTTTCTAACGCTGAATAAAATTTCCATTGAAAATAAATTAAAGATCGTTCTTCCGCTCCATCCGCGGACATCCAAAGCGCTCCAAAGCAATCTCAAGAAAGAAGTATATGATGCGATGCGTTCCAATCCGAATTTTGTTTTGATGCCTCCTGCTTCTTTTTTTGAAATGATCGTTCTGGAAAAGAACTGCATGATTGTCTGCACAGATTCAGGTGGAGTGCAGAAAGAATCTTTCTTCTTTAAAAAACCATGTATCATTCTTCGTCAGGAAACCGAATGGGTGGAACTCGTTGAATACGGCACTGCCATCCTTGCTGATGTAGACGAGCATAAAATACTGAATGCATTCAGACAGTACAAGAATAAAAAAAATCTTTCTTTTCCTCCTATTTTTGGGGATGGTCATGCATCTGAATTTATCTGTCAGGAACTGGTAAAGAATTTTATCCCTACCTAAATCCTTCCCTTTAGTGAGGATTTTAAAAATGACAGATAATGTATTTGCAATTCGTATTTTCGTATCGATTCGTTTTTCGTTGATTTAACATGCTTCTTATTTACACACATCATATTACAAATCGTGTCACGTACACTTTCAATGTGATATTTAAATCCATTTTAGGAATTGATTATGAAATAACAACGAATAGGGATTCTTTCAAACAATTTGAAGGAGCAAAGATCTCATACACACAAAAGCAAATTGAGAACGAATTATTTTTACAAAGTGAAACATTGTTATTTGAAGAAGGGATACAAACCTCACCTCTAGCTCCTCTCCTCAAGGAGAGAGGAATTGAAAATTCTAAAGATATTTTTTCATTGTCCTTTTTTCTTGTCACCAGATATGAAGAATATCTTCCATTCATAGGAGATAAATACCGGAGATTCTCTGCAAAACAATCTTTTGCTTACAAAAACAATTTCCTGCAAAAACCTGTCGTAAACATTTGGGCACAAAAGATTCGGGGGATGATCTCTGAACGTTATCCTGATTTTATATTTCCCGAGAAAAAATATTCCTACACTCCGACCATTGATATTGACAATGCATATGCTTATCGCGGAAAAAGTTTTGCAAGAACTATTGGAGGCTTTGCAAGAGCACTGTCAAAATCCGATTTAGATGATTTTTTCAGAAGAAAAAATGTGTTGTCAGGGAAAGAAAAAGATCCATATGACACGTATGATTTTCAAATAGACGTTCACAAAAAGTACGGTCTCAACCCAATTTATTTTTTCCTGCTTGGCGATTGGGCTGCCAATGACAAAAATGTTTCGCATACTAACCATTGGATGCGCTCGTTGATAAAAGACATCTCTCAAAATATAGATACAGGAATTCATCCATCCTTTGCTTCCAATCAATATGTTGAGAAAGTTAAAATTGAAAAAGAGCGCCTGGAAAAAATTAAAAACGACCACGTCACAAAAAGTCGTCAACATTTTCTAATGCTTCGTTTTCCGCATACTTATCGCAATCTCATTGCCTCAGGAATTACAGATGATTACACAATGGGGTTTGCCGATGAGATTGGCTTTAGAGCGGGAATATGCACTCCTTATAAATTTTACGATCTGGAAAAAGAAGAAGAAACAAATCTGACCATTCATCCTTTTGCTGTGATGGATGGCACCTTGAATAATTATCTGAAGCTAGCTCCTCAACAGGCACTTGAAAAAATTAAAGAAGTTGTGAGAGAAGTTAAAAATGTAAATGGAGAATTAATCACTGTATGGCATAACGAAACACTAAGCGATTGGAGGGAATGGAAAGGGTGGAAAGAAGTTTATGAGGAAGTAATAAAAATAGCCACCTCACCCTAACCCTCTCCCAACGGAGAGGGAATTATTTCTGCATGATACACTATTTAAAACATAAAGAGATTGATAAGCAAAAATGGGACAGCTGCATAGATAATTGTCTGCATAATCTGATTTATAGTTATTCATGGTACTTAGATATTGTAAGTCCCCAATGGGAAGCCCTAGTGGAAGATGATTACAAATCTGTGATGCCTCTTACCAGAAATAAAAAATACGGTATTCATTATTTGTATCCTCCCTATTTCGCACAGCAATTGGGAGTTTTTTCAAAGGAGAAATTATCGCAACCAAAGGTGGAAGAATTTCTGAACACAATCCCACTTCACTATAAATTTCTTGAAATTAACTTGAACAAAAAAAATACATTTGACTTGCCTGGATTCTATATAAAAAAGAATATCAATATTGAACTTGCTTTAAATCCATCTTACGAGTCGCTCCGTAAAAACTTTTCAGAAGACACAAAACGTAATATTAAAAAAGCCATTAAGCATGAAGTGTCTCTTAAAAAAAATATTCCTCCTTCTGCTTTGATCGGCATTTTCAGAAAAAACACAGGAAAAAAGATCAGCAATCTCACAGATAAAAACTATAAAGTTCTTACGGACCTTGTTAATACCTGTATTAAAAATAAATGCGCTGAAGTTTGGAGCGCCTATTCAAAAGAAAATAAACTCTGCGCGGGAGTTGTTTGGCTTGTTAAAAATAACCGGGCAATCTTTCTTTTTTCCGCTACGGATGCAGAGGCAAAAAAATCAGGAGCAATGTTTTTTCTAATCGATAGATTTATTCAAGAGCAAGCAGGAAAAAATATAATTCTCGATTTTGAGGGTTCAAACTTGCCAGGTCTAGTAAGGTTTTACAAAGGGTTTGGCTCGGATGAATTTGTATATTTACAAATACGAAAAAATAATCTTCCAAAACTTGCACGCTGGATAAAAGGCTAATGTATGATCTACGAATTAGGAAAGGAAAATTCTATTCTAAACGAATTTGTTGCCGAAATGCGCGATGTGGAAGTGCAGAAAGACAGCATGCGTTTCCGAAGAAATCTTGAGCGCACAGGAGAGATTTGCGCTTATGAGATAAGCAAAAAATTAGAATGGATTAAAAAAGAAGTAACTACTCCGCTGGGTACTTCTGACGTTTCGGTTTTGAAACAACAGCCGGTAATCGCTACCATTCTTAGGGCAGGATTGCCTTTCCATCAAGGTATGCTGAATATTTTTGACAAAGCAGAAAATGCATTTATCTCTGCTTATCGCAAACATAATCTTGACGGAAGTTTTGAAGTGCAGGTGGAATACATGGCATGTCCTGATTTGAATGGAAAAACACTTATACTTTGCGACCCCATGCTTGCCTCAGGAAATTCGATTGAACTTGTGTACAAAGCAATGAAGCGAAACGGAGTTCCAAAAAATATTCATATCGCATCCTTAATTGCAAGCGCGGAAGGTGTTGAGTATGTAAAAAAACATTTACCGAACAATATTACCGTATGGGCATGTGCCATTGATGAGGAACTTACTGCACAAGCATACATCGTACCTGGTTTAGGCGATGCGGGAGATCTTGCTTTCGGAAATAAACTGTAAAGTATGAATGTGGACGTAATTTATTTACTCAAAATCCTTGAAGTAGCTCTCATCGCAAGTGTAAAATTTGCAATCGCACCATTTGAGGCAGAACGTTACGGATTTAATTTTAGAGAATCCTTCCTCATCACAACCACCGGAGGAACATTTGGTATAATTATGTTTTCCCTTATTGGAGAAGTTATTGCGTTTGCCTGGAGGAAAGTGATTATTTTTTTTGAAAAACCATTACATATTGAAGAAAAGCCGAAAAGAAAATTTACTTGGGGCAAGAAATTTATCATTCGCACCAAAATGCGTTTTGGTCTTTTTGGATTAATTGTTACTACACCTTCTATTATTTCAATTCCCATAGGGACATTCGTCATTCATCGTTTTTACAGGAAGAAATTCAGGAACGTTATGTTTCTTATGATTTCGCTTGTTTTCTGGTCACTTATCCTGAATGGAATTGCGCAATATTTGAACTTATCCCAGTATCTTCCTAAATAAGAACCGCACTAAAAATTGATTGGGGAATGTACCTGTTTAAAACCTGTACACGGCACTTCTTTTCAAGTGCAGATGCTTGTATTAGCTCTCCCCCTTGAAAAGGGACAACCGCAGGTTGCGAGCGTAGCTCCCAGTAGGGGAGAGGGATTGAGTTTAACCACCCCTAACCCCTCCTTTCAAAGGAGGGGAGCTGACAGCCAATATCCAAACTAAATGAATGACCCCGCAGCAGAGCTGCGAGGTATCAATACAAATACATTATACTAAAATAGACGCAATTGATTCTTATGAAAATTTTTGTACGTCCCCTTATCAGTCCCTTGCTCATGAATATATCGTTGAATCACTTCC
>JACRAL010000133.1 GCA_016213435.1 Bacteroidota bacterium | reverse complement strand
TTCTTGCGTGAGACCTCTTCGGTTTCTAATCGAAGCTCGTTTCCGACAGACAATTACTGCCTACCATCTTGACTACAGTTTTGTTGTTACTTCAAAGAACTTTTATCCTTCGTACCCTGTAACAACGCAGGACACACAGCAAAATGCTTTCTAACAGCAAATTGGTTTTATTGCCGTCTCATCTTAATTTTGAATATTGTTTTCATATACTTGTTTTGTAGTAATCAGAAAATTTAGTTCTTTGCAAGTCAGCAACAACGCCAATTTGCAAACCGTTAAAAAAATATTCCTTACTGCTTCTTATAAAAATTCCTCATCACCACTTTCAGCAATTCACGTTTAAGGATAAGATCGGTGAGGGTTTCGGAGATGGATTTGTCTAAAGAAGATTCAACGGCTTTTTTAATTTGATTTTCGCTGAGGTCAATTCTATACAGGAGGTTGTAAAAATTTCCTGTGCTCCCTTTCATAAGTTTTTCAATGTGCGGATGTATCTGCAAAAATAATTCTGCGTAAGCATTATCCGCATTGCCGGAAAATTTAATTTCCAGTCCGCTCATTCCGAAATCTTTGATGATCTGATTGGCGGTATCGTTCAGGAAGTCAAGGCGGTTTAGGTATGGAGTTAAGTCGGTCATGAAGGAATCCCCCTTAATCCCCCTTTGCAAGGGGGAAACAACAGCCAATTAATATTTGCTTTTATCCAGAACCAAACGCTGAACCGGCCGGTTATTAATGATGTGCTCCTCAATTATTTCATCCACATCCGTAAGTTCAACGCCTGTGTAAAAAATTCCTTCGGGATAAACAACCATAGTTTGTCCGTAGGAGCAAATACCTAAACATCCGGCACGCTGTGCGCGAATTTTTATCTTCAGATCTTTTGCTTTTAGTTTTTTCTTGAACGCATCCACGATCTCCATACCGTGCGTTTCACCACAGCTTAATTTTTCAGAGTCAGGAGCACGCTGGTTGGTGCAGATGAAAATATGTTTATCGAATTTGAGCATCGTGCAAAAGTAAATTAAAGTATCGTCATTGCGAGAGGTCCCGATAACAATCGGGAGACCGAAGCAATCTCCTAAAATAATTTCTATTTTTTTGTGAGATTGCTTCTCTATCGCTTGCAATGACGCGATAATCACTCCTTCCTTTTCTTGTAACGGCACAATCCCTCATCCAGGAATTGCTTGAAAATATTCACATCCGGATTATATCCGCCACGCGGCTTTGCAAGTTTCTTCGCGTTGTTATCTATCAAAACATAATAGGGCTGGGAATTTGTTTTGTAAACAGCAGCCTGCAGATCGCTCCACTTGTTGCCAAGATTTTTTATTTTATTTCCTGTTGTTTTTGAAATGTTTTGTTCTTTTTCCGGGAGTGATGTTTTATCATCCACATAAAGCGAGATCAAAACGTAATCTTCTTGCAGGCGCTTGAGCACTTCAGGATCGCCCCACACATTATCTTCCATTTTCCGGCAGTTCACGCAGCTCCATCCTGTAAAGTCAAGCATCACAGGCTTACCCTGACTTTTTGCATAGGCCATTCCTTCATCATAATCGTGAAAACAGGAAAGATCGTGCGGACAATGTTTGTCTTCTGTTTTTTCTGTATTCCATACTTTATAAAAATCAGGAGGAGGAAATCCGCTGATGAGCTTGAGCGGTGCGCCCCACAAACCTGGAATGAGATACAAGGTAAAACTCAGCACCACGATTGCAAACATCAATCGCGTAATTGAAATGCGTTTTGCTTCACTGTCATGAGAAAATCTAATCTTTCCCAAAAGATAAAATCCCCATAATCCGAAAATAATAATCCAGAGAGAAATAAAAATTTCTCTTTTCAGAATTCCCCAGTGATAGGCAAGATCAACATTGGATAAAAATTTAAGGGCGAGAGCCAGTTCCAGAAAACCTAAACTTACTTTTACGGTATTGAGCCATCCTCCGGCTTTGGGAAGTGAACTCAGCCATGCAGGAAAGGCAGCGAACAAAGCAAAGGGAAGCGCAAGCGCAATAGCAAATCCTGTCATGCCGAGAAGCGGACCCATAGTACCTCCGCCCACCGCGGCTTGCACTAGGAGTGTTCCGATGATGGGTCCAGTACAGGAAAATGAAACCAAAGAAAGCGTGAACGCCATGAAAAAAATTCCGATGAGACCTCCCCTTTCGGCTGCACGGTCTGTTCTGTTTGCCCAGGAACTTGGCAAGGTTATTTCGAACACACCGAAAAAAGAAACTGCAAACACGATGAAGATGACGAAGAAAAAAAGATTGAACCATACATCACTCGCCATTTTATTCAGCGTGTCGGCTCCAAAAAGTTTTGTAATGATGAATCCGAGCGCGACATAGATGAGCACGATGGAAATGGAATAAACCAATGCATTGCGAAAACCTTTTTTTCTATCCTTGCTTTGCTTAATGAAAAAACTTACGGTGAGCGGAATCATGGAGAACACGCAGGGAGTGAGCAGCGCCAGTAAGCCTCCGATCAGTCCCTGAATAAAAATAGACCAGCCGGATAAAGTTTCAAAATCATCTCCTGCAAGCGATCCGCAGTTGTCGTTGAAATTTTCATCGTCAATATTCGCAGCAGAAACTTTTTGTGCAGTGTCAACAGAATTTGTTTTGGCAAGCGTATTCGAATCTTTTTTTATAACCGCTATCGTGTTGGGTGAAACAGCTCCTTTGCCTTCTATTTTAAATTCAAAATCTACATCGGTGGGAGGCAGGCACATGTTGTCATTGCAGGTCATGAAATTAAGGGTGCCTTTAATTACAAAAGATTCCTGCGAAAGAATTTTTACTTTTTGTTTGTACGCTGCTTCACGCTCGAAGTACTTCACATTCATCTCGAAGTTCTTATCAAACATTTTCTCGGGAGCCGGCTCGTTTATTTTTCCGTCCAGAGAATAGTTTTTATTTTTTTCAAAATTAAATGTGAGTGAGATCGGTCCCTGATCACTCTCCTGATTCATTGCATAAATGTGCCAGTTCTTGTCTATGGTTGCCTTCAGGATAAGTTCTACTTCTGTATCAGAAATTTTATTGACGGAAAAATGCCACTTCACCGGCTTTTGTATTTGGGAAAAAGCCTCAGCCCCTGCTCCGCTCCAAAAGAAAGGAGAGAAATAAATCAAAGAATAAAATAAGGGAAAGAGAAAAATATTTTTACTTCTTTTCATATGGGTTTCAAATATAGGAAGAAACTTTTTGATTTCTCTTTTTGTTTTTTAATATGAAAACGTAAACTCCCTTCTCTATTCGCAAGGTTACAGGAAAGATTTATTCCAACTCCAGTGAAATGCTACCAATCGTAATGTTATCCATATTCACTTCTATCAGGTATTTTCCCGGAAGAAATTCCTCATTATCTTTTTTCTTTACAATCATTTCTACCGGCATTTCTTCATTCGTGTAAGTTATGATTTTCTTAGAGGCGTAAAACCCTTTTGCCTTATTGAAAGTGAACATGTGGTCTGTATCGGCTGACTCCGTCCATTCTTTTCCATCGGGAGTAACCATGCGTACATAGATGTCGCGCTTGCCTTTTGGGGCAATTTGGTTTTCACTCAGTTTGAATGCAATTTTTATTTTATCTGTTTTCTTTGCTTTCTGCGTACCGTCTTCTTTGCTTTTTGATTTTATATTTAAAGCAGTTACAGTCATCCCGCTTGATTTAATTACCGAACCCATTTTATAAAGTTTATCTTTTTCCGTTTGCAGGGTGGAACTTTTTTGCTTTTCACTGTGCAGTTCGGTGCTTACTGAATCATTTACTGCGATCAGTTTTTTATTCAACGTGTTGAGCGAATCTATTTCCACCACAAAATGCTGCATGATCTCACGCAGGGTTTTGGTTTCTTTCTTTAGTTTCGAGATATCGTAATATCCTGCTTTTACTTGTTTCTGCAACTGTTCAATGAGTGTTTTCTTTTCTTCAATTTCTTTTTTTATTTCTTCGTCATCTGTTTTAAGCGCATCGTATTCGGTTTGCAATTGATACAGGTCTCTTTTCACCACTTCCGATTCTTGCGTGATCTGTATGTTGTTGGTAATTACGGATTGTAATTGCACTTCATCTTCATCTTTCTTTATTTTCTGTGACCAAAACATCCAGGCAAGAACTGCACAGGCAATGGTCATGAAAAAAAATAAGTAAAGAAAGAGTTTATTACGTTTTGGCTTTTGCTCTTGCTGAGCATCTTCGGTTGTTTCCATAAAGTAAAATTATGGATTGATAACGCGTAACGGGTGTTAAAAACTGTGAAATGTTAACAGACATATTAACGGCTGCTAGCTCGTCATTGCGAGTGAAGCGAAGCAATCTCCCAAATAATTTCTGTGAGATTGCTTCGTCATTTCATTCCTCGCAATGACGAATACAATCAAAACCCATTCTCAGACCACACTTGCTTTTGAAGAGAAAGATTAAAATAAGCGGACTTGCCGTTCTTCTCAAGCTTCAGCATTCCGTTTCCGATTATTTCTATTTCATCCATTTCGCAGGGAATAATAAGTTTTCCTGACAGATCAAGTACGCCTTTTTTTTCTCCTGAAGTGGCAATTGAAATTTTATTTTTAAAATCTGTGACTTCGTCATATACTGCAGAAACAACTTGTTTTCCTTGCTGATTAATGAATCCCGTTTTGCCTTTAATTTTTACTCTTGCCAATCCTTCCGAGAAATCCCAGGCATAATCAAATTGAAATTTTATTTTCTGTTTTTTGTTTCTGTTGATAAAACCCCATTTTGCTTTTTTAACAGCGCAGAGTTCTTCTGAAAAATTCCGAATGTCATCGTATTCGCAAGGGATGATGATTTTCCCTGTTTTGTCTATCAGTCCTCGTTTTTTTTTCTGCTCCACCTTTGCCAGCCCATTCCGGAATCCATTAGTTTCTGAAATCTCTGCGGAGTAATTATATTTTATCGGGATAATCAAGTTTCCCTTCATATCTGCAAAGCCGAATATTTTTTCTTTAACAACGCGTACAAGTTCTTCCGAGAAATTATCAATCCTATCGTATTCGCAAGGGAGAATTATTTTTCCGGCAGTATCAATCATTCCGAATTTTTCATTTTGCTTTACTCTCGCCATCTGTGCCCCGAAGGGGTCCCTTCGGGAAAACCTTTCCGCCCAATCGTAAGATGCAGGAATTACAATTTCTCCTTTCCTGTTGATGAAACCGTATTTTCCGTTTTGCACAATGTACGCTCTTCCTGAAGAAAAATCTCCGACTTTTTCAAATTTGCCTTCGGCAAGCAGTTTTCCCTGCAAGTCATAAAATTTATAAATGCCTTCTTTCAGTGCATGAATAATTTTTTCTTCGGCAGAATTTTCGTTTTCACTAATATCATCAAACTCTATAGGAAGAATCTGCCTGCCTGTTTTATGAATGAGTCCGAACTTTACATTCTTTTTTACCACAGCAAGTGAATTATGAAATGAATTTGCCTCATCGTATGAAAGAGGAATGATAATGTTGTTTGCTTTATTAATATATCCGGCCTTTTCATTTACGATGACTACTGCAGCGCCTTCTAAAAAATTATCAGCCCAGTCATAAGTAAATGAAATAATGCTGTTTCCAAACGAATCGATGAATCCCCATTTCCCATCCTGCTGAACAGGAAACAAATTTATTTGCGCACGTTCAAGATCAGATTTTGCTTTTGGTTTTTCAGGAAAATCCGGAAAGTCAGAAAGAAATTTTGAAATGACATTGGGCGTGAAATCAATTGTTGAAAGTGAATAAAGTCTATCCCATGCTTTTTTTACATTGTGGTTGCCGGAATATTTTTTAATGAAGTTTTGATATTCTTCGACTGTTTCATTGCGTGTGGAAAAAGCGAAGATGCTGTCTTCTGTCTGAAAGCGGTAAGGACTTTGCGGAAAGTTTTTTATAAACGATTCATACGTTTCTATGTTGTTCGGCTTAGTCATGGCGTTGAACAAAGTAAATTCATAGAGCCATTGAACATCCTTAATTTCCTCCGCATCGGGATAAGTGATTATGAAATCTTTATATGCTTGCGCTGTGCTACTTTTCTTTGCATTTTCAAAAGCAAGTTTATTTCTCATCTTAACTGCCTCATTTTTTAAGATTGGATGCGGAAATTTTTTAATGAATAGGTTGTATCCTTCAATCGTACTTTCTGTTTTTATTTTTTCAAACGCCTTCTGAATTGTTTTTTCTTTCAGATCGGCAATGGCAGGCAGGTTGATGGAAAGTTTCAGCAGACTTTCTTTTTCTTTTGCGTCAGATGTTTTAAAATATTTCTCTGAGAGAAGAATGAATTTGTAAGCTGAATCAACGTTGGAAAATGGATTATCGCTGCGGTAAAAAATGGTGCTCAATCCGTAGGATGCACCCGAAGGATGGCTCTTAAAAGATTTTTCAAATAATTCTTTTGCGTGAAAGTAGTCATACACTTTCAGTGCTTCAAAGCCTTTTTCCAAAGAACCGGCAAAGAGAAATAATGGAAGAAGAAAAAACAAAAGCCCCACCCCAACCCTTCCCTTCAGGGAGGGAGCAAAATAATTAAAAATGTTTTTTTGTATCGACAAAATGATAGAAATAATATTTAACAAATATAGTTGAGAAAATCAACCATGGTGCATTTCCCCTCTGAAGGAGGGGTAAGGGGAGGTTACTCCAGTTCAAGCGTAGCGCTGCCAATGGGTACTCCATCGGTGTTTACTTCGATTATATATTTTCCGTTGAGGAAAAATTCTCCTTCTTTCGGTATGGCAAATAAAACCACATCGGTGTTTTCATTTATATAGTTCACTGTTTTTTTCGTTGCCCAGTATCCTTTTGATTTTCCGAATTTGAAAATATGTGTCGAATCATCTGCCTGTGTCATCTCTTTCCCATCGGGAGTTACGATGCGGGCATAGATAATACGATCGCCTTTTTTAGCAACCATATTTTCAGCAAGAGTAAAAGCAATTCTGATTCTGTCACAGCGTTTTGCTTTATTGGTTGGAATTTGTTTTTTCCCTCCTTTTTTTACATCAATTCCGGAAACCGACAAACCAACAGCTTTCAGCATGGAGGCAATATTTACTGTGCCCTGCAAATCTTCCTTTTCCTTGGTGAGTTGAGTGTTTTTTGATTTTTCTGTTTTTAATTCTTTTTTCACTACTTCCCTTTCGGCAATGACATTTTTATTCAAAGTATTCAACGAATCTATTTCTACTACAAAATGCTGCATGATAGCGCGGAGTGTTTCTGTTTCCCGTTTCAGCTTTGCAATAATGTAGGCATCGTCTTTATGTTTTTCTAACTGCTTTTGTAATTTCCCGATTTCCTGTTTCTTTGCTTCAATTTCCTCGTTCATCTGCTGGTTATCTGTTTTCAGATTTTCGTACTGTGCACTCAGCGCGATCAGTTCCTGCTTAACAATTTCAGCAGCATCTTTCACATTTTCTTTTTCTATAGTGATGATTTTTACAATGCCCTTTTCTTTCCACCAAAACCATCCCAATAATCCGTTGGAGCAGAGCATCAGGAAAATAAGAATGAGATAGAGGATTTCTCTTTTTCTTTTTTCTTTTCCTTCGGATAAGTTTGCCTGATCGCTCATGAAAAATGAATTTTGCTCTTAAGTTGCAAATGTTAATCTTTGCAGCGCAAAGTTATTAAAAGTATGTTAAACGATTTTCTTTCGCTCATTTTTCCGAAGGTGTGTGCCGCCTGTGGAAAAAGTTTGCTCAAAAGCGAGGAATCTATTTGTACCTATTGCCTTTATCATTTGCCCAAGACAAATTTCCATCTTTATAATGATAATCCTGTGATAAAACTTTTCTGGGGAAGGACAAATATTTTTTCTGCTTCTTCGCTTTATACATTCAGCAAGGGAAGCAAAGTTCAGCATTTGATCCACCAGTTAAAATACAGAGGCAAAAAGGAGATTGGAGTTTCACTTGGGAAATATTATGGTAGAGAATTGAAAACATCTCCTTTGTTTTCTTCCTCCAATCTGGTGATTCCTATTCCGCTGCATCCGAAGAAGTTAAAAAAGCGAGGATATAATCAAAGTGAAACTTTTGCGCAAGGAATTGCTGAATCCATGCAGGCGGAAAATGGGAGCAATCTTCTTATCCGTACTCATTATTCAGAAACACAGACACGAAAATCTCGTTTTGCAAGATGGGAAAACGTAGAAGAAATTTTTAAAGTCGTTTCACCAGAAAAAATTCAGGGGAAACATGTTTTGCTGGTGGATGATGTGGTAACAACCGGTTCCACGCTGGAAGCTTGCGCAAATAAGATCCTTGAAGTGCCGGATACAAAAGTGAGCGTGGCAACTATTGCAAGTACTCTATTGTGAGAATCGGTGTGATCAGTGACCCAAATTTCTCATCTTTGCATACAATAATTGTTCAATGTCAGAATCAGTAATTGTTTCAGGAAAAACGAAGCAGGAAAAATATCAATCACTGCTTTCGCAGATCAAATCTTTGGTGGAAGTAGAAAAAGATTTCATTGCAAACGTTTCCAATATAATTGCTGCACTCAAACACGGAATGAATTTTTTGTGGGTTGGAATATATTTTGTGAAACCACTACCTCACCCCCAACCCCTCTCCCAAGGGAGAGGGGAGGAGGAGCTTGTGCTTGGTCCTTTTCAGGGACCAGTCGCCTGCACAAGAATTTCATTTGGCAAAGGCGTATCCGGAACTGCATGGAAAGAAAAACAAACTGTGATAGTGGAAGATGTAAATAAATTTTCCGATCATATTGCCTGCAGTTCAGAGTCTAAATCAGAAATTGTTATTCCTTGTTTTAAAAGTGATGAAGTTTTTGCGGTGCTGGATGTGGATTCTGAGAAGTTGAATAATTTTGATGAAACAGATAAGAAGTACCTTGAAGAAATTGGAACGATTATTAGCCAATTAGCAGATTAGCCAATCAGATAATGAAAACAAAAAGACAGAAATACATTTTCAAACTTTCAAATTGGCTAATTATCTCATTTGCATTTTCTTCCTGCGCTCAGATCGTTACTCCCGGAGGCGGACCCAGAGATGTTAAACCTCCACACGCGATAAAATATATTCCGGACAGCGCGGCAATAAATTTTAAAGCAAAAAATATTGCCATTTCATTTGATGAGTTTATCGTACTCAGCGATTTGCAGAAACAGTTGGTGATCTCTCCTCCCATGCAAACGCTGCCCGATATCAAAACAAAAGGGAAAATGCTTTTGATTGAACTGAAAGACACGCTGAAGAAAAACACAACCTATACTTTTAATTTCGGGAAATCCATTCGGGATTATACCGAAGGAAATGCAAAAGAAGATTTTCAGTATATTTTTTCTACGGGAACGTATATTGATTCCCTGCAACTCAGCGGAACGGTGAAAAACGGATTTGATCTGAAAACCGAAAAAGATATTCTGATGATGCTTTATGAAAGTGCAGATGATTCTGTTCCCTATAAAAAACTTCCTTTTTATTTTGCTAAGACCAATGCCGATGGAACGTACAAAATAAATCATATCCGTGCAGGCACCTATAAAGTTTTTGCTTTAAAAGATGCCAATGCAAATTATTTATATGATTCGCCCGAAGAAAGCATCGGGTTTTCTGATTCTCTGATAAAAATTGAAAAGAACACCAAGTTGGATTTGACATTATTCAAAGAAGAGCCGGCAAAACAAAAATTGAAGAAAGCATATTTTTATGAGCATGGGCATTTGGTTTTCTCATTCACAAAATCAACCAATGATTCTCTAAAATTGAATTTTCTTTCTCAGGAGCCGAAAGAAAATGTGATCTATGAATATTCACAAAACAAGGATACACTTCATTATTGGTTTACAGATGATTTAAAAGACACGCTGAAAATTCAGGTTGTAGAAGGAAGTAAAATACTTGATACTGTTCGCCTAAAACCAATTACCCTTGAGCAAGCAAAAAATACAAAACGCGGAGCAAAATGGGGGTTGAATGTGAAAGCAAATGTTGGTGGGGATAAAGTTTTTGATTTAGGTAAAGAATTTTCTATGCAATTTAGTCATCCAATAAAAACATATGATTCTAAATACATTGAATTAAAACGAAATAAAACTATTTATTCTAATGCGCATTGTAGCGAGCATAGTAAACTTTTAAGTCACGAGTGGGAGGTTGAATCTCATTTTAAGGAAGTAAATAGAAATCTGTCAATGGCAGAACTGTGGGCATGTGATGATTCTACAACGGGTGAAATGACATCCGTAACAAGTCCGTTATTGTTTACACCAAATGACACTGGAAGTTTCTCTCTTTTTATTCCACCAGCAACCTTCACAGATATTTTCGGTTTAACCAACGACAGCATCAAAGTTGATTTTAAAACTCAGGATGAAAAATTTTATGGCACGCTGAAATTAAATTTAAAAATTAAAAAATTAGATATGCCTGCCGTCAAGCAAGGTTCAGAAATGATTCTGCAATTGCTTGATGAAAATGATAAACTCATCCAAGAGGATTTTATTTCCGAAGAGCAAATAATAAACTATTCCTACCTCTATCCCGGTAAATGCAAACTGAAAATTATTTATGATCCCAACGGGGATGGAAAATGGACAACAGGCAATCATTTGAAAAAACAACAGCCGGAAAAAATTATTTACTATTCAGGTGATATTACCATTCGTTCTAACTGGGATCTGGAATTGGAGTGGACGCCCTCACCCTAACCCTCTCCCTCCAGGAGAGGGAATTGCCTACTGCTAATTGCCAACTGTAAACTGATCTGCATCCATCCATGCAGGAAAAGTTTTTCTCCAATCCTCAAGTTCTGTTTTTGAAAGTGTAATTGTCTCAACCGATTCTTCGTGCGCTTTTGTTTTTCTGATAATCTCTCCTTTGAAGTTTATTACTGCAGAATCTCCTGAATGATAAATAGTATTGCCGTCATTACCGATTCTGTTTACTCCCACCACGTAGGATTGATTTTCCATGGCGCGTGCCATCAGCAAAGTTTTCCATGGATGGTTTCTGCGTTCAGGCCAGTTGGCAACAAAGAGCAGAATATCATACTGCCCCTCTCCTGTGGGAGAGGGGTTGGGGGTGAGGCGATTACGGATCCACACCGGAAACCTCAGATCATAGCAAACCATCGGGCAAATTTTCCATCCGTTCAGTTCAACAATAAGTTTTTTATTTCCTGCCGTATAATGATCCTGTTCATTCGCATATCGGAAGAGGTGACGCTTATCATACGTTTCAAAGCTGCCATCAGTGCGCATCCAGATCAGGCGGTTGAAATACTTGCCACTCTCCTCTATAATTATACTTCCAGTCAGCACACAATCTTTTTCTTTCGCCATCTTCTTCATCCACTCAAGAGTTTTTCCATTCATCTTCTCAGCCATAGCTTTGTTATTCATTGTAAATCCCGTGCTGAACATCTCTGGCAGAACGATCAAATCGGTTTTCTCCTTGATGGAAGAAATTTTCTGAAAAAACATTTTGAGATTTTCGTCAATATTTTCCCAATGAAGATTTGCTTGGATGATGGTTATTGTTATGTCTTTCATTTTGTTGAAGAATCGGAGAAACGGAGAAGGGGAGAAACGGGGTTATCGAATCAACCATTTATCCGCGCCATCGATCATTTTTACAATTTGTGCGATTATGCTTTCGTATTCTTTATCGAGTTTTTCAAACTGATTTTTAGAAATATATTTGCTAAGGTAAGATACTTCAAGCCACACTTGTGTTTCACATGCTTCTGTTTCAGAATCGCTGAGTTTGGCAATGAAAGCAGCTTTGTATCTTCTTTTACGCCACGACTCTCCAAGGTTTGCACACACAGATCGCGATGATCTTCTGATCTGGTCAGTTAGTGAATATTTTTCTTCTGAAGGAAATTTCTTAGTCAACTCAAATATCTCCATCGTAGCATTCATCGAAGCGATATAAACTCTTAATTCCCTATAGCTGCTGATTTTCTCCGCCATGGTATTCTTTGTATTTATCTCCGTTTCCCCCGTTCCCCGTTTCGTGTATTGGGAATGCAATTATATCTTGCACAACTTCTCCGCAGTTTCTTTCAGCACATCATCCGTCTTCGCAAAACAAAACCTTAAAAGTTTATTGTCAATGGGTTTGTGATAAAAAACGGAAGTGGGAATGGAAGCTACCCCGTTTTCTTTGGTCAGTCGGATAGCGTAATCCGCATCTTTTTCATTTGTGATGGCGCTGTAATCCAGCAACTGAAAATAAGAACCCGATGCAGGAACAAATTTGAATCTCGAATCTTTTATCTGCTTCAAGAAAAAATCTCTTTTGTTTTGATAAAATTCTGAAAGTTGATTATAGTCATCATAGTCTTTTATGTAATCCGCCAGTGCGTGCTGTATAGGTGTATTGCAGGTAAACACAATAAACTGATGAACCTTGCGGAATTCCGCCATCAGATTTTCAGGAGCAAAACAATATCCCAATTTCCATCCAGTAGCGTGATATGTTTTTCCGAAGGAATAAATTATAAAACTTCTTTCGGCAAGATGTGGATATTTGCAAACACTCTCGTGTTTTTGTCCGTCAAAAATTATATGTTCGTACACTTCATCGCTGATGATGATGATATTTGTTCCTTTCACTAAATTTTCCAGTTGCCGCATATCATCGGCTGTCATCACCGAGCCCATCGGATTGTGAGGCGTATTGATCATGATCACTTTTGTGTGCGGAGACATTACGCACTTCACATCGTTCCAGTCAATGGTGTGGTTGGGTGCTTTCAACTGCACATAGATCGGAATACCACCGTTGAGTGCAATTGCAGGCACATAGCAATCGTATGCAGGTTCTATCACGATCACTTCATCGCCTTCGCGCACCACCGCAGTAAGCGCGGAATAAATTGCCTGTGTTCCACCCGCAGTTATATTTACTTCCTTGTCGGGATTGTATTTTGCTCCATATAATTTTTCCATTTTCTCACAGAGTACTTCTCGCAGCTGCGGAACTCCCTGCATAGGCGCATATTGGTTGAATCCACTTTTCATTTTCTGATTTATCAGCGAAACCAGCTTCGGGTTCACATCAAAGTTTGGAAAGCCCTGCGAAAGATTTATCGCCTTGTACTCATTTGCCAAAGCCGACATTACTGTAAAAATTGTAGTGCCTACTTTCGGAAGTTTGGAAGAAATATTACCCGGATATTTTTGCATAGAGAACAAAGATAAAAATTCTGTTCTCGTAATTTTGACTTAAATTTATTTAAAGGAAAGTGCAGAATGAAAATCAGGACACGCTTATAAATATTTATCAAAAAAGCTCCAGCCCTAAAATTCCGGCTATGATAAATAAAATAGAAATTACTTTAGGAATGGTTATCGGCTCTTCGAACCAGATGAAACCAATAATAGCGATGAGCGCGGTACCGAGTCCTGCCCAAATTGCATAGGCAACTCCAACTTCCATCTTTTTTAAAACCAATACTAAAAAAGCAAGGCATGTACCATAAAAAACAAAAACAAGAATGGAAGGAATCGGTTTTGAAAATCCATCCGCCAACTTCATGCAAATGGTTCCCAGTACTTCAAAAATAATTCCCAACAGGAGGTACAGCCAATAAATGCTCATAATGAAAGGATGTTTGTTAAGTTTATTCTGCAAACGTAGTAACATAAATCAGACAAAAGATAATTCAGTATTAAAAATTTCCTCAAGAAAAATTTTTCTCAATGTTTCGGTAAATATTCGATTTTTTGTTTCATCTTTGTTTCAGTTATTTTCTTTCAAAAATCTGCGCAAATGGAAATTCTCCTTCATAAACCTGAACAGCCGCTTATCGACTTCAAGGTTAACATCCTTGAAAAACCTTTCACCGCTTCCGATGGCATTGTTTATCCAAAAACCGTTCAGGTAGATTTTATGGATGCTAAAGGAAGAAAAAAAGAAACAAAAGACTACGGGTTTCTTTTTGCCGATGCAGTTTATGAAATGATAGAAAGGGAACAACCCGTTTGTCTGCACGAATGTTATGTCAAAAATTTTTCACTTGCTGAATTCAGGCAGCAGAAATCCCTTCCCGAACAACAGCCCGTAACTTTAAAAAAATTCTTTGCCAAAGGAGCTTTTTTTGATTGCGACATAGCGGTTGATTTTTCCCATTCCGTTTTTGAAAACAGCAAGATTACATTTGAAGGATCCATTTTTGGTAACGGAAACATAAATTTTAGCCATGCTAATTTTGGCGATGGCGCTGTAAGTTTCAGGCGTACAAGATTCGGAGAAGGAACTGTAGATTTTCGTTTTGCTGAATTCGGAGCCGGCAATTTATCTTTCCGATTTTCCCATTTTGGCACAGGCGATGTATTTTTTGTGAATACAAAATTTGGCGGCAAGGAAACCGATTTTCAATCCGTAACTTGGGGACAGGGAGAGACCGATTTTCGTTTTGCACAATTTACTCAGGGAAGCGTTTCGTTTGAAAAATGTTTTTTTGGCAATGGGAAAACTGATTTTAAAGCCGTGGAATTTTGCGGAGAGCGCGTGGATTTCAAACGAGTGGATTGGGGCGATGGCGATGTATCTTTTGAAGGAAGCGAATTTAACAACGCAAAAGTAAGTTTCCGCTCATCTGTTTTCGGCAAGGGCGATCTTAACTTTGAAGAAGTGGAGTTTGGTCCCAATGAAGTGTCGTTTGAGAGAACGGATTTTTCATCCGACAAAGTAAGTTTTTACAAATCAAAAGTTGCATCCATCACTTTTCAGACGAGCCGGCTGAAAGCATATTTTGATTTCCGGTTTGCGCAATGTACTTCTCTGGATCTGCGTGATACTATTTTGCGCGACATCATTGATCTTATTCCCGATGGAGAGGTAACCCCTATTCTGATATTTAATTTTTCCAGAATGAAAAATATGGGAAGAATAAATATTGACTGGAAGAAAAATCATGTAAAGAATCTTATATACAAACAAACATCCACTTCTTTGCTTGAGAAAGCGGAGCAATTCCGGATGCTGAAGGAAGAATTCCGAGCTGTGGGTAAATATGAAGATGAGGACAAAGCCTATGTGGAATTCATGCGCTGCGAATCCAAATCACTTCTTCAGGCGGAACTGAAAAAAAATTCAAGTAATGCGCTTTGGGCATATCCTTTTTATATTTTCAAATGGCTGGTGTTTGACAAGATGGGACAGTATGCCACCAATCCGCTTCGTGTTATTACAAGTATGATGGTGGTTTACTCCCTATTCAGCTCTTTATATTACATCCTTCCTAGGATTGCCGATGCCGCTATGTTTTCTTCTTATAATTTCACGGATGCCTCATCGCTCTTAGTTGCATTTTATTACAGCGCGATTACTTTTTTTACCGTAGGATTTGGCGATTATTATACCACAGGATGGCTGAGACTCGTAAGCATCACAGAAGCTTTTATGGGCGTATTCATGATGTCTTATTTTACAGTTGCTTTTGTTAGAAAGATTTTGAGGTAAAAAATTTGACAACTGGTTTTCCTTTCGTAAAATTTACAGTTATAAGTAACGGAAAAGTTTATCGTTATATATTAGAAACGTTATAGCATTTATGTATATAATAGTTTTGGGACTATATTATATACATAAATGGTATAAGCGGTACTGTGGATAGAGTAAAATTGAATACTGAACAATAATTTTATAGAACCGCCCTATATTTATTGTTTATATGTCTTAGGTATATTGGGGTCCGTAAAAATTATATAATCTGCGAGTTCTGAATAGCTTTTGAAATCAATTTTTGGGTACTCTTTATCTGACACACTTGAAATAGTCAAGACCTTTTTTCCTTTAGCATATTTTTGGAGTTGCTGAAATACACCAAAATGATCATCACTATGAAATCTTCCATTCAAGTGAAGCACTTTTGCTGTAGATGTTTTTGCAAAAACAGTAGAAATAGAATAAGCCATCGTTGCATCCCATAATGAATGTCCGGCCAAACTTTTGGGCATCATACTTAGCATAGCTAAAGCTGCCTGACTCGTATCTCCATGGTTGTTTGCAGCATTATATCCCATTATTTCTCGTAATTTCTCATAATATTTTCCAGTAGCTGTATCATAAGGCAGCGGAGCCATCCATGTTTTTGCTTCTGGCGAAAGTTTCTCAAGTTCTTTCACCCCTTTTCTATTCGCCAAACTAACATAACGCATGGAAGCGTTGGCAGCCATCACTTTTAGTCCTTTGGCTTTTGAAAATTCAACCATAGGACGATAGTCTCTGTAATTACTCCAAGCTATTGCATCTTTTTTAAAATGGCTTTCTTTTATAAATCCATTGAGATATTCATCAACAATAGGTTGCACATTGCGCTCAAACATTTCCATAGATAAAACTACGGATGACCCGTATTTCGCAAACAGATGTTCCAATAAACTCATCTCCATATAATGACCTACCGAATCATTGTGCTCCTCGCCAAATAAAACGATATCATAATCTTTCATGTCATTCACAATATCATCAAGAGTTACTTCTTTATTCTGCTTAACAGAATATATTTTGTAATTTTTGTCAGAAAGTTGAGGTTTCTCAGCGGTCTGAGCAAATCCAATAGTTGCAATGCAAAACAAAATCGTACTGCAAGTAATTAAAAAGAGTTTTTTCATAATAATAGATTAGATAAGTAAATTAGGTTGATTCAATTGTGGTGAAATTTCATTGTGCAAGTTTAATAAATTTATTTGACTCCGTTTGGATTTGATTCTATGGTATGTATTTCAACACTCATTATACCGCTATTTGTATCCTCTGATTATTTTTTACTTGTTTGATACGATCTATGGTATTTAGGATAAAAACAGAGCAACGCACGTTAAGGAAGAATTGAAAATTTATTGCACGCCTATGCAACAAAGTCGGTACGGAAATTGTCCCTTTTTACTATCTTTAATGAGAAAATGTACAAATCCGATTACCATATACTGCTCGAAAAATTAGATGAGTTCATACGCAAGTATTACAAGAACCAGCTCATCCGCGGTTTGCTTTATTCCACAGGAGTTATTCTTGCGTTTTTTCTTACGCTGTCAGTAACAGAGTATTACGGACACTTCGATACTACGCTCCGCACAATTCTTTTTTACCTTTTTATTCTTAGCAACGGATATATTCTTGCAAAACTTATTGTAATTCCGCTGCTCCATCTCAATAAGATGGGCAAGATTATTTCTAACGAACAGGCATCGGAGATCATCGGCAGGCATTTTGCAAACATTCAGGATAAACTTTTAAATGTTCTGCAGTTGCAAACTCAATCACTCAATCAACCAATTAACCAATCAACTATTCTCGTAGAGGCGAGTATCAATCAAAAAATAAAAGAACTCAAACCTATTCCGTTTTCTTCTGCAATTGATTTAAAACAAAACAAAAAGTATGTGAAATATACTGCAGTGCCGCTGCTGCTGCTGTTGCTGCTGCTGTTTTCCGCTCCAAGTATCATCACAGAAAGCACGGAGCGATTGATAAAACACAGAACTTATTTTGAAAAGCAAGCGCCTTTTCATTTCGTCATTCAGAACAAAGAACTGAAAACTCCAAGTCAGGAGGATTTTCTACTCGCTGTGAAAGTGGACGGCAAAGAAATTCCGGACGAACTTTTTATCAACCTTTCGGGCAGCGAATACAAGCTAACCAAAGAAAATAAAAGCGAATTCACTTTTCTTTTCAAGAACGTGCAGAAGAGTATTGCATTCCAACTTTCCGCAGATGGATTTTCTTCACGAGAATATGAATTGGTTGCATTGCCAAAACCGATTCTCCTTGACTTCGCACTTCGGCTTGCTTATCCGAAATATATCGGCAAGAAAGATGAAATGATTCGTAATACCGGTGATTTGATAATACCGGCAGGAACAAAAGTGGTTTGGAATTTCTCTACCCAGAATACCAAACAGATGAAACTCCGATTTGCAGATACCACTTTTTTAATCCAGCCTTCGGATGAAAATAAATTTTCTGCTTCTCAAGTTTTCCTCAAAGACAAAACCTATTCCATTACCACTTCAAATGAATTTTTACAGAACAGAGATTCCGTAACTTATTCTGTGAATGTGGTTTCCGATGTGTTTCCTGCTATTGTGGTGGAAGAAAAAAAAGATTCTGTTTCACTCAGACAGTTTTATTATGCGGGCAACATAAAAGATGATTACGGATTCAGCAGGCTTACTTTCAATTATCGTTTTATAAAGCATACTGATTCAACCCATTTGCCATCTGCCATCTTACCTCTTACCTCTGTTCCAATCCTTATAGCAAAAACCGCCACGCAGCAATCCTTCTATCATTTCTGGGACATGACCAACCTGTCCATTTCTCCCGGTGATGAAATCGAATATTATTTTGAAGTATGGGATAACGATGGCGTGAATGGAAGTAAATCCACCAAGTCGCAGTCCACGATATTTCATGCCCCATCGCTGAATGAGATTTCAGAGAATGCCGAGAAAAAAAATTCGGAAATAAAAAATGAGATGGAACAAAGCATCAAGGATGCAAAAGAATTGCAGAAGGAAATGGAAGAACTGTATAAAAAAATTCTGGAGAAGAAAAATCTTTCTTGGGAAGAAAAGAAAAAGTTGGAAGAACTTCTGAAGCAGCAGAAAGAACTGGAGCAAAAGATCAACGACATTAAGAAAGAAAATGCCAAAAACAACCAGCAGCAATCGGAATTTCAAAAACCCAATGACCAGATTCAGGCAAAGCAACAGCAATTACAAGACCTGATGGACAAGGTGATGACCGATGAGATGAAAAAAATGTTTGAAGAAATGCAGAAGATGGTGGATAAGATGGACAAGAATAAAATTCAGGAAATGCTGGAAAAAATGCAGTTGTCAAATAAAGACATTGAAAAAGAATTAGATCGCAATCTGGAACTATTCAAAAAGATGGAGTTTGATCAAAAGCTCGAACAAACGCTTAATCAGTTGAATGAACTTTCTAAAAAACAAGATGAATTGGGAGATAAATCACTCGACAAAAAAGCGGATGCTAAAGAAATAAAAAAACAGCAAGATTCCCTTAACAAAAATTTTGATGACATTAAGAAATCAATGGAAGACCTTGAAAAGAAAAACAGTGCGCTGGAAAATCCTGAGAAAATGCCGGACACCAAACAACAGCAGGAAGACATTAAGAAAGATATGGAGAACAGCAGCCAGCAGTTGAGCGAGAGTAAAAGTAAAAATGCATCTAAATCACAGAAAAGCGCTTCTCAGAAGATGAACCAAATGGCACAGCAGATGGGAGAAATGGCGAGCAAGATGGAAAAAGAACAGGAGGGTGAAGACGAACAGGCACTTCGTGATGTTCTCAACAATCTCATTCAGCTGTCTTTTGATCAGGAAGCACTGATGAAAGATGTAGAAAAAATAACAATCGACAACCCCCAATATGTAAAGCTAACGCAACAGCAGAAAAAACTGAAGGACGATGCAAAAATGATAGAAGACAGTCTGTTTGCGCTAAGCAAAAGGCAGGCAGCCATTGCTTCTGTTGTGAATCGTGAAATTGCGGCTATCAATTCCAATATGGAAAAATCAATAGAAGAGATGGGAAAACGTGAAAATCGTTTTACCCCTGATATTTCTTCGCGCCAGCAATTTTCCATGACCTCCATAAATAATCTTGCGCTCATACTCAATGAATCGCTCACCCAAATGCAGAGCAGTTGCAAAAGCAGCGGGAAATGCAACAAGCCGGGGTCGTGCAAAAAACCGGGACATGGAAAAAAACCTTCTGCTTCCAACATGCGGCAGGCACAGGAGCAATTGAAAAAACAGATGGAAGAACTTAAAAAAGCAATGGAGAAAGGACAAAATCCAAAAGGAAATAAACAAGGGGATGGTTGGAGTCAGGAGCTTGTGCGAATTGCCGCACAGCAGGAAGCACTTAAACAGATGATGCAGCAAATGGAACAGGAGGGAGGAATGAATGCAGGCGATATGAAAAACACACTGAAAATGATTGAGGAATCTCAAAAAGATATAGTAAATCGAGTTTTAAATGAAGAAACTATCAAGCGTCAGCAGCAGATACTGGAAAAGCTTATGGATTATGAAAAAGCTGAAAAAGAACGAGATACGGAACAAAAAAGGCAAGCAACAGAAGCAAAAGATGATTACAAACGTAACCTTTCTCAATTTATTGAGTACAACATGCGTAAAGAAAAAGAGACCGAACTACTAAAGACTGTTCCCCCCTCTTTTAAAAGTTTCTATAAGAATAAAGTATCTGAGTATTTTAATAATATCGCAAACGAATAATCATGGTCTTGGCTGAAAATCAAAAACTACTCATCCCTTCCAAAACGGAAAACATAGTGTTGGTTGAAAAACTGGTGGATGATATATGCGATCTTTTTGACATCAAAGAGCAAATTTTCGGACACATTTTAGTAGCACTCACTGAAGCTGTTAATAATGCTCTTCAACATGGCAATAAGGCAATGCCTGATAAACACATTGAAATAACTTTTAAAGTGAAGAACAATACCTTGTATTTTACTGTTAAAGATGAAGGGCATGGTTTTGATTTCAACAATCTTGCAGACCCTACCGATCCTGCCAATATTGAAAAACCTACCGGACGCGGCATATTTCTGATGAAACATCTTGCCGACAATGTTTCTTTTGAAGACAATGGCACCAAGTTAATTCTCGAATTCAAAATGAATGACCCCGCAGCAGAGCTGCGAGGTATCAATACAAATACATTATACTAAAATAGACGCAATTGATTCTTATGAAAATTTTTGTACGTCCCCTTATCAGTCCCTTGCTCATGAATATATCGTTGAATCACTTCC
>JACRAL010000130.1 GCA_016213435.1 Bacteroidota bacterium | reverse complement strand
TACCAATTTTGCTTCGTTCATGGGACTTGGGAGTTTTGAGGTTTCTTTTT
Organism: Bacteroidota bacterium; assembly: GCA_016213435.1. GTDB lineage: Bacteria > Bacteroidota > Bacteroidia > Palsa-948 > Palsa-948 > Palsa-948. The sequence continues at coordinate 2,167 of JACRAL010000130.1, read as the reverse complement.
TCCTCAAATTTTTCTCTCAAGTCCTTTTCTTTTTCGCTTTTCTTATCTCTTTATCAAACGCTTGCTGTTAATTTGTTCCCGAATTCACGTTGAATAGAAAAACATCGTGTAAGATAATTAGTCTTTAAGAACTCCGATGAACTGGGTAAACAGATTAAAATCAACTCCTCAACAAAAACCATTCTCTGATTTTAATAAAAGCTTCGCGCGGAATAAAATAGGAGAAGATCGTAGAGCATTTGTAAATCACTTTGCTTTCTCTTTAACCACCTCCCCAAAAGTTTTATGCTGAATTTTGCTTTCCACCCAGCTCAGAAAGTCTAAGTTCTCCATTGCTGCTTTTTCCTTCGGATTTTTCATCAGCTTCAGCAAGCTTGTTTTAAATTCAAGAAGAGCAGTGCTGCGTTTTTTTCTGCTGATTGATTTTCCCATGATCTGCTGCAGGCAATGCATCAATGACTCTTCCACTTTGAAAATGCGCTGACGGGTAGAAAGGAAATGCATGGCGCTTCGTTGCAAGGAATCCAGTAATTCTTCATCCTTATGTAATTCGTAATGGACGAGAAGATAGAGTATGTATGCAGATGCCTGCGTATCCTTCCGGAGTTCGCTGGGCTGATCTATGATTTTTTTGAGCCAGCGTGATGCCTCTTTATAACTGCCAGTGCCAAAGAGCAAATAAGCAATATTATAATAGAGATTAAATCTTGCAATGGCAGGGGTTTGGGTTACCATGTCTTCATTTCCTTCTATCGCTTTCAAAGCCGGGAATACTTTTTCAAAGTCTCCCATCAACATGAACGCGTTTAATTCATTTATATAGGAATATGTCCAGAATGTGGATTTGACTGAGGAATCTATGGGATAAGCGCGGATTTTCTGAAGTGCCTCCTGCATTTCCTTGCCATACTTGTCAGAGCGGGTAAAAAGATATGCCAGAAATGATACTGAACTATTTAGCGCGAAAAGATATCTTTTGTCCGGATCGCTTAACTGATGCAGGTGTGCTTCTATAAAATCACATTGCTCTTTTGATGTTTCGTATCCTTTAATAAAGTCCCGCTTAAAGAGATAGTAACGAGACATTATTTCATAATAACATGTTTTTGCTTCTGTGCAGGTTGCCTGCTTTGAATTGCGCAAAAGAGGATGTCGCATCAGTTTTGCAATAAATGATTGTTCCTTTCTTGTGCGTATGCTTTGCACTTCGTTAATCTGGTACGTGATCTGATGGTATATTTTCCGGTAGTCATGAATGTTGCTTAGTTTTTGCAGCACTGCTTCCACTTCTTCGTTCATGTGGGGCATTTTCAATAGTTCCACTTCCGTGTAAGGACTGCGTTCCATGACCAATACTTCCATCAGCAATTCCCATTGCTCATGATGATAAGCAATGGACTTGACGTTCTTTAATAGTTTCAGCCCCTGTGCAGTAAGTTCTTTGCGTAAAAGGATTTTAGCTTTGCTGAGTTGGCTGTGCAAGTTTACCTCCGCGCTGCTGTGGTAAATTTCCAGCGTCCGGAGAATATTATTATAAAGACGATTCTTTGTAGCAAAAAGCTGCCGCAAAAACTTTTGTCCACTATATGCCGTGCGAATAGCACCCTCATCATAGCTGCGTTGTTTTTCTATCGCATCGTATAATTTCAGATAGTTTTTATCCCCGCTTTGTAAGGAGGAAAACATTTTGAAATACTTCTTTTCAGCCATGCTGAGTGAGTGGATCAACTCAAAAAGCTCAACGCCTGTCTTTTTCATGACCATATTAATTATTGGTCGTAAAGATATGTGTAATTCTGTTTACTCGTAGCGAAAAAGTATGTTTTGTCAGATAAGCATTCTAAATCAGCTTAGTATAATAAGTATAAAAGTTATCCTTCCGGCACCGCTTTTTTGACCGAACTTTATTATATAAAGCAAATAATCAACTAATCCATTACTAAAATGAAAGTACGCATACCACTCATCTACGAACGCGAACCATTCATTGCAAGTGAGGAACCGCTCCCTGCAGGCAGAAAATTAGTCCTCATAGGCGGTGAACTGCTCCCCGCAGGGTTCAAAACACTCCTCGCAAGCGAGAAGCCGAAAGAACCCAATACACACAAAGAGATGAATACTAACCTTCTTCCGCATTTTGATATTGTGCCACCGGCAATTCCTTCCG
>JACRAL010000135.1 GCA_016213435.1 Bacteroidota bacterium | reverse complement strand
GCGATACCCTCCCGCATCCAGTAGGAGCAGTTCACATAGGTGGTGAGCTTTTTCACCTCCTGCGAATCTTTGGGTTTGTAACTGTCATTGATGGCGATACTGAACCGTACCACTTTACGGTCACCCTTCACGGTGTTCACTGTTGCGTTTGCTGTGATTCTTCCTGTTAGTTCCATAACATTTGAGTTTTGATGAAAAAAAATTGTTTTGTAAAAGAAAAAGGGAAAAAAGAAAGCATCAGAATTATGCGGTTGCCATGGGGGCAAAAAGGAAACGGAATAAAGGAAGGGTGTGTGCGAGGGGTGCGTGTTTATGCCGTAGTCTTTTTGCAACACTACCCAAATCTATACGCCGCATAACTTCGCTTTCGCATTGGGCCCCTTTTCTTACAAAACAGGCTGCAAAAAAAAGTAAGCTTTGCAATATCACTGATGCTCAATGAACGGAACGATAAAGTGAGCGTCGCAAAGGACGATGCCCAATGAATGGGACGATGGCAGCACAACAACCACTACTGTAAACAATAAAAATGCAGGTTAAAAAGAGTGAATTATGCAATGAGAAAATCAGCATATTCATATTTATGAAAAGAGAGATAAAACTTTTACCACCTGAATTACTTGAAAATGCTGCAAATACATGTTTAAAGAAGCCCCTATTCACGATATAACTCAACGGCAATCATAATATAAGGTCTATTCCTTATCAATACACTTGTACTTTTTATAAGCATAGAGAATCAAGCAGAAGAAATATTTTGCAGCCTAATTATTAAAAAAGTGCAGGAAAATTCGTTGATACAACTGTCAATCATCATCCTTGCTTTTAATAATAAAATGTTCCAGCTCAAGCATCAAAACGGTATGCCAATGATCCTGCTTCGGTCTTTGGAGTATCTTGGTATTTGATTCCCGTCCCGCTGTGAAAATATCTGACCTAATACTGGAAAAGTGGAACGGGAATGAAATACCATTAAATCCTTGAAGGCATTGTATCCGAAGGATGAGGATAGTATGCCGGTCATCTGTCAGTTGATAGTTGAGCAAAAAGATAAACGGAGGCTCTCACCTTTTCTTCCACTGGTAGAAAAGGTTGCGAACTATCCGCCTATGCCGGATGCAAGAAAAGATGCCATGAAAAACAATAGCCGGCAAGAAAAAAGAAAATAGATCAATCAGCCAGCAATGCTTCTTTATATTTACTGAGTGTAGTATAAATTACCTGAACAATACCTCTCATGCTGTGATCAAGCGATGACAGACCATTTAACTGAAAGGCATCAAATGCTTCACGAAGCGGCTGGTATTTTTCTTCTCCCTTATCCAGATGGATACCACCCCTTACATACGCATAAAATTTTAGAATATCATGAACAGTATAGGGGTTCTCCAAAAAGTACAGGCATTTGAATCTAAGAAAAGCATCTTTCTTTAACTCCACCGGATTACCAGACAGACCCGGATTGATCTCTTTCCATTCAATAACCGGTAGCAGACCGGATTCCTTCTCGTGCCACTCATCACCATTCACGCAATAGGTAATTGGCAATTGTTTCTCATTGTTAAGCACATCCACAAGTGGCAACGAATCGAGCAAGAGGGACCTGATCGGGTTACTTGCCTGAATTAGTGAGAAGTTAGACAGTTCCATATAAAAGCGTTCCAGTTCATTGAACTTCTGCACAAACATATTCTTGTAATAAGTCATACTGAATTCCATCGCAATGTAAAAATATGAGTTTTCAAAAGCGGGTCGTTATGGTGTCCGGCTTTGTAGTGTGAGGCAATTCGGTTCGCCCCGGGTTACTGTGTTCTACTGCAATGCACCAGGCGAATCGAATTCCCTGTATCCACTTAAAGTAACTGTTGGTATGACTTGTTTTGCCGAGGTCATTATATAAGACAAGTAGCATATTCAGAGGTTGATCAACATTGTAAATCTATTCCAAAATTAGAATTGAAATTGAAGCATAATTTATAACAGAGAAACTTCAGGGCTAATCGTGGATAGTTACCATAAATTTGCTCAACAAGAAGTTTCAATTATTTAATCCAGCTTTTAATATTTTTGATACGTGACAGATCCGGGGAGTTACCAGTAAATTACTTAGCGGCAACATGTTTAACTTGCCTATTGACACCATAAACATTATAGAGGATGCACTGATAATTTCCCTAAAAAGTATAATGCTGGTAAATATGATATTAAATGATCCTGTTAAAGACCTTGGGGAAATTATTGGGGCGTATGCTGAAAGCTGTCTTTTTACCAAAGAAAAACTGTTGTAAGTAATTCATTTTCACTAATAATATTGCTTTTTGTGAATTTGTTATCCTCTTTTCCCAAAAAATAACTATACTTTTGTTTTTCAAGTTTCATGAAAAAATTTATCGCCGCCATATTAGCAGTCCTATACCTCGGAACTTCTACCGGGGCTACGGTACATATGCATTATTGCATGGGCAAACTGGCAGATTGGGGTTTGGGGCATAATAAGTCCAAAACCTGCGGCAACTGCGGCATGGAGAAGTCTGAAGAAAAAGATAATGGATGCTGCAAGGATGAACATAAGTTTGTGAAGAATGACAACGATCAGAAAACTGCTGAAGCCTTAGTTATCAATTTTGCTAGCCAGGTTATTGATTTACCAATAGAATATTTTTGTGTATTGGATATTCCGGTTTCCTCTGTTACTGAGAAACATCCGGTCAGCCATGCTCCACCCCGAAGTGGTGGCGTTGCGGTGTACATCCGCAATTGTACTTTTCTTATTTAAAGATTATTTTCTTTTATGGGCCAGGCAATTTTTTTATTGTCGGGCTATTGGCATTTCCTTCCAATGCCAAGTTATAATCTCTTTTCTGCACAATTAAAATCATAATAATGAAAACACTCAAAATGCTGATGATGGCGGCGTTAACCATCCTGTCTGTTTCTGTATTTGCCCAGGAAAAAGCAGGCAAAAAAGATACATTAATGCATATTAAGCTTTATACCTGTACCATGCATGATACAGTGGCCGCCAAAAAGCCGGGTAATTGCCCTATATGCGGTATGAAGCTGGAACGTTCAAAAAAGGAGCAAATGAAGGCAGAAGTTACAAAAAACTATTCCTGCCCCATGCATGCCGATGTGGTAAGTGATCAACCGGGAAAATGCACCAAATGCAATATGGATCTAACAGCTTCGCCAAAGGAAAAAATGAAAATGGAGGTAGTAAAAGCCTATGCATGCCCCATGAAATGTGAGGGCGATAAAACTTACACAAAAGCCGGTAAATGCCCTAAATGCGGTATGGATCTAAAAGAAAAGAAAGAAGACCACTCAAACCATCAACATTAATCACAACAAATATTCAACAGCAATGAAAAAGATACTCTTCAGCGTATTAGCTATCAGTACCATCACATTTACAGCCTGCAACAGTGGCAACGGCAAAAATGAACAGGAAGGACATGATATGAACAAAATGAATAAGGATACTGCACAACATGCCACAACAGCCGATGATAAAGATGTGAAAGCAGTTTCAGTAACTTTTACCAATGTAGATGCTAAAGCAACCGCTTACATTAAAGAGATTGTTGACCATTACCTGCATGTAAAAAATGCGCTGGCCAATGATAATAGCAGTGAAGCGGCCAGTGGCGCAAAAGCAATGGAAAATGCTATCGGCAAACTGGATAAATCGCTCCTCACAGTAGAGCAAAAGAAAGCCTATGATGCAAACGAAGAAGAACTGAAAGAACATGCTGAGCATATTGGTAAAAACGGGGATAACATCAAACATCAGCGTTCACACTTTGTGCAGATGAGCGAAGTAGTATATGAATTAGTAAAGAATTTTGGTGCAGGCCGTCCGCTTTATCATGACCATTGCCCGATGGCAAGAGATAACCAGGGGGCTATGTGGCTTAGCGAAGTGAAAGAGATTAAGAACCCCTATTTCGGGTCAGAAATGTTCAAGTGTGGCAGAGTTGAGGAAATGATTAAATAATATTCAAACCAAAATCATGGTTCAAAAACTTATTGGACTGGCTTTGCGCAACAGGCTAATCGTTTTGCTTCTGGCAGGCGGCCTGTTTGCTTACGGCATCTATTCTGTCAAACAAAATCCCATTGATGCCATTCCTGATTTGAGTGAGAACCAGGTCATTGTTTTTACGGAATGGATGGGCCGCAGTCCGCAGGTAATGGAAGACCAGGTCACTTATCCGCTAGTGAGTAACCTGCAGGGCATTCCTAAAATTAAGAATATCCGTGGTACATCCATGTTCGGGATGAGTTTTGTATATGTAATTTTTGAAGATAATGTTGATATCTATTGGGCAAGAACAAGAGTGCTGGAGCGGTTAAATTTTGCACAACGGTTATTACCGCAGGGAGTAACCCCATCATTAGGCCCTGACGGAACGGGTGTAGGCCACGTCTACTGGTATCATCTTGATGCACCAAAAATGGATTTAGGTGAACAAAGGGCACTGCAGGACTGGTATATCAAGTTCGCCTTGCAAACTGTACCGGGTGTGGCTGAAGTAGCATCATTTGGGGGATTTGAAAAACAATACCAGTTGGTGGTGGATCCTGTGAAACTGCAATATTACAACATCTCTTTGATGGATGTAATGAATAAAGTAAAAGCCAACAATAACGATGTGGGCGGCAGAAAATTTGAGATGGCGGATATGGCTTATATCATCCGTGGTCTTGGGTATATTAAAAGCAAGGAGGACGTTGAAAATATTGCACTCAGAAATTACAACGGCATTCCGGTAAGGGTAAAAGACATAGGTTCTGTGCAAATGGGAGGCGATTTACGCCTTGGCATTTTTGATATGGATGGTAAAGGTGAAGTGGTCGGCGGCATTGTGGTGATGAGGTATAATGAAAATGCCAACAAAGTAATTGAAGCTATTAAAGTAAAGATGAAGGAAGTGGAAAAAGGATTGCCTGAAGGGGTAACCTTTAAAACCTCTTATGACCGAAGTACATTAATCCAGGAAGCCATTGATTCGGTAAAAGGAACATTAATTGAGGAAATGATAGCTGTTTCTCTTGTTGTTCTCATCTTTCTTTTTCATTGGCGCAGTGCAGTTATCATTCTTATACAGTTGCCCATTTCAGTTGCAGCCGGATTTATTTTCCTTGAACTATTTGGCATTTCATCCAATATCATGTCATTGACTGGTATTGCACTTGCAATTGGTGTGGTGGTGGATGATGGTATTGTAATGGTGGAAAATGCCTACCGGCATATTTCTGAAGCACAAATCAAAAAAACTCAGCAATGAAAAAGATATTTCTGAACTTAATGATGAGTATCATTTTTGTTAGTATCTCAGTCGTAACAAAAGGTCAAAAAGACAGCAGTGGAGTATATATGACATCTGCTGACTTTTCAAACAAGAAACTTACTTATGGGATCAATTGTAAAAAAGAAAGGCACAAGATAAAACTGAACAGCTTTTTTAACAGGGATTACATTACGGTGATTCATGAAGGTATTAAATACAATATCAGTAAAGACAGTGTTTTTGGTTTTAAAACATGCAACAGTTCATCTTACCGTATTGCTGATAAAATTGATTATACTATACTAAACACTGATGATAGTTTATTGCTGTATGAATTCATGCCAATATCTGCACCCAAAAATCCACAGCTAGCTGTTCACAAGTTCAGTAAAGGTGCGGATGGCCCTATGCTTGACTTGACTATTGAAAATGTCAAAGAAATATTTCCAGAAAATCACCTGTTTCATGACGAAGTTGACAATACTTTTCGCTCAAACAACAGTTTACTTTCTTATGACAGGTACCACAAGCAATACAAACTTGTCCGGCTTTTTATTAAATACACAAACGGCAACTAAATAAATCGGAATGCTTAAAAAGATATTTAAAAAGAATAAAGATCCGCTATCAAGCGAAGAACGAAATGAAATCATTGAGAAGTCATCCAAACAGGTTGGCCCCGGTGTTTTTTATTCCACCATTATTGTGGTTACCTCTTTTCTTCCGGTGTTCCTGCTCACAGGCATGGAAGGCAAACTCTTTCATCCTTTGGCCTGGACAAAAACTTTCATTCTGCTGATAGACGCTGTACTGGCTATTACATTAACACCGGTTTTGATTTCCTTTTTTCTTAAAGGAAGGCTAAAACCTGAAACTGCTAATCCTATTACAAGAACATTGGAGAAAATTTACACACCTATTTTGAAATGGTGTTTGAAATGGCGTAAAACCACCATTGGAATCAATATCGTTGCATTGGCTACAGGTATCATTATGATGACACGCCTTGGTTCGGAGTTTATGCCGCCCCTGGATGAAGGCTCACTACTTTTCATGCCGGTAACTTTACCTGATGTTTCCAACTCTGAAGCAAAACGGTTATTGCAGGTGCAGGATAAAATCATCCGCACGGTTCCCGAAGTATCACATGTGTTAGGAAAAGCCGGAAGGGCAAACACTGCAACAGACAATTCGCCCATCAGTATGATTGAAACCATCATTTTGCTAAAACCCAAAGCTGAATGGCGAAAAGAAATGACAAAAGATGGCATCATCAATGAGCTTAATTCCAAAATGCAGATACCTGGTGTAACCAATGGGTGGACACAACCCATCATCAACAGGATAAATATGCTTTCTACAGGCATCCGTACCGATGTGGGATTGAAAGTGTACGGACAAAACCTTGATAGTATTTATGCATTTGCACAAACCATCAAGAAGCAACTGGAAGGAATTGATGGTGTAAAAGATTTATACGTAGAACCCATCACCGGAGGCAAGTATGTGGACATTGCCATTAAGAGAGAAGAAATCGGCCGATATGGCTTAAGCGTAGATGATGTGAACACAGTTATTGAAAGTGCACTGGGTGGTATGAAACTCACTACGACCATTGAAGGCCGCCAACGGTTTAGTGTAAATGCAAGATACGGGCAGGATTTTCGAAACAATTTAGAAGCATTAAAACGGTTACAGGTACAAACGATGAACTTCGGCCCCATTCCATTAGAAGCAGTGGCAGATATTAAACTCAGTGATGGTCCCCCCATGATAAATTCAGAAAATGCCATGCTGCGGGGAACTGTACTATTTAATGTGAGAGAAAGAGATTTGGGAAGTACAGTGAAAGAAGCGCAGGAGCGTCTGAACAAAATGATCACTAAATTGCCCAAAGGTTATTTTCTGGAATGGAGTGGACAATGGGAAAATCAGATAAGAGCTAACCGTACTTTAAAAATGATCTTACCGATTGTTCTGATCATCATATTCATGGTCTTATACTTCACTTACCATTCTTTTAAGGAGGCAGCCACCACTATGATAACGGTGCCCTTTGCTTTGATTGGCGGTGTATTCATGGTTTACTTCTATGGCATCAATTTGTCGGTAGCCGTGGCTGTTGGATTTATTGCTTTATTTGGTATGGCTATTGAAACGGCGATGCTGATGACTATTTACCTGAATGAAGCCATGAACAATATGGTAGCCAAACATGGTAACTCAAAAGCTACCTTAACTCCGGCAATCATTCGTGAATTTGTTATAGAAGGGTCAGCAAAGCGGTTAAGACCAAAGTTGATGACGGTATCAGTGGGGCTTTTTGGGTTGATACCCATTCTCTGGGCTACGGGTGTGGGCAGCGACATTATGCGGCCCATCACAATTCCATTGATTGGCGGCACTATTTCATCTACTATTTATGTGCTACTAATTACTCCTGTAATTTTTGAAATGATAAAAGAAAGAGAACTAAAACGTAAAGGCAAAATTGAATTAATAGATGTTAAAGAATAAACTACTCCTGGCATTGTTTGCGTCCGTGGCTGCGTTCAACAGCCATTCGCAAACACTAAAGCTGGATGCTGTTATTGACAGCATCAAATCATCACATCCGGTTGTAAAGATGTATGACAATGAAATCCGCTCAATGGATGAGGCAGCTAAAGGTGCAAGAAGCTGGATGCCGCCACAAGTGGGTATTGGTCAGTTTATGACGCCTTATGATGTGAGGCTCTGGCACAGGGAAGGTGATATTCCGGGAATGGGTTCCGTTATGGTATCAGGTGAACAAATGTTTCCCAATAAGAAAAAGCTGGATGCAGACGAACGATATATGAAAGCCATGTCATCGGTGGAAAAAGAAAAAAAGAATGCAACGTTGAACGAATTAATCAATGATGCCAAACAATTTTATTATGAATGGATAATCCTTGAAAAGAAGCTGGTGATAATTGGTGAGAATGAAAAGATTCTGGACTTCATGATCAAAAATGCGGAGATAAGATATAAGAATGGCTTGGAAAAAATCAGTGCTTATTATAAAGCCAAAGCTGCGTTGGGTGATGTAAAGAATATGCAGCTTATGTTTGAAAACGATATAAAAGAAAAACGTATCCGTATTAATTCTCTTATGGGCAGAAATGCCCTGGTTGATTTTGATATTGATACAACTTATACTTTAAACGATTACTCAGGGCTTATTTTTGACAGCACCTTGTTTTATTCTAACCGGAGTGACCTGAAATCATTAGACAAAGAAATCAATCTCACAGTTCTAAAGCAGGAAACTGAAAGAGCGGCATTAAAACCACAATTCGGTATTCGTTATGACAACATGATTGGTTTTGGAGGTCAGCCTTTGCAGTACACCATTATGGGCATGATACGGATTCCTATGGCTAAATGGTCATCTAAAATGAACAAAGCAAATATTGAAAGCCTGAAATGGAAGACATACGCCATCCAATCACAAAAAATAATGATGGTGAATGAATTCAGCGGCATGGCTTACAGTATGCGGAACGAATTAGAGCTAAAGAAAAAGCAGTTAAAGCTTTATATTGAAAGTATTATTCCGGCATTGCGGAATAATTATAGAACCATGCAGTTGGGTTATGAGCAAAACACAGAGGAACTATTTATGCTTTATGATGCCTGGGAAACTTTAAATATGAAACAACTGGAATATGTAGAGTTGCTCAACCAGGCATTGAAACTTCAGGTAACGATTGAAAGAATCATTGAAAAAAAATAAAACTACCTATATGCAAAGAAGAAACTTTTTAAAAATATCAGGCCTGGGTGCAAGTGCAGTTGTAACCGGTGGTTCGCTTGCTGGTTTCTTAGTCAGTTGCTGCGGGTGTAAAAAAGAACATCACAGGGGTTTGATGACAGAGCCGGTAATGATAACAGAAGGTGACTTCTCCAAACTGCTTTCATTTCCACCACAGGCTGGCGTAAATCAAACACTCGCAGCACAGGCAACAACTGCAAACCTGAAAGGAGTAAATATCCCGGTATTGGGTTATCAGCCCAATAGTTTATTGGGGCCATCATTCAGAATAAACAAAGGCGATGCAGTAAACATTTTGCTACAGAATAATTTATCTGAGCATACCAATATTCACTGGCATGGTTTGAAAGTTCCTGCTCTGATGGACGGTCATCCTGATCAGTTGGCCAATGCTGGCGGCACATTTCGTTACCAGTTCACCCTAAATCAAAGAGCCGGTTTAAGCTGGTATCATCCGCATCCGCACGGAATGACTGGCAAACAGGTTTTCCAGGGATTGGCCGGTTTATTTATCATTAATGATGCAGAAGAAACAGCCCTGAATTTGCCATCAGGTCAGTATGAAATACCATTAGTGATACAGGATAAACGCATCACCGGCACAGGCATCACTTACAATCCTTCGATGGAAGAAGTGATGGCAGGATATATGGGAGAATCAATTGTAGTGAATGGTGTTTATTCTCCTTATACAGATGTAGCCACACGTTACTACCGGCTTCGGATATTGAATGGTTCCAATGCAAGGGTGTTCAATCTTGCTTTCAGCAATAATGCTGATATGATAATTATTGGCAATGACGGAGGTCTGTTAAAAAATCCTGTTATAGTAAAAGAAATTTTGATTGCACCCGGTGAAAGACTGGATGTGCTGGTAAACTTCAGTGCTGTTTCAGTTGGTTCAGAAATATATTTGACCAGCAAGGAGTTTGATAATGGTGGCGATGCACAGGGCAAGCAGTCATTCAGAATTATTAAATTCAAAGTAACAACTGCTGTTACTGATACATTTACTGTTCCTGCAAATCTTTCTGCCATCAATGCAATTGCTGCTTCATCTGCTGTAAAAACAAGAACATTTGAAATCTCCAATGCAATGGAGCATCATGGTGTGCCAATGAATAATGGAATGCAGATGCGTCACCGCATCAATGGAAAATTATTTGACAGCAGCCGTATTGATGAAAATGTTGCAGCCAATACCAATGAAATATGGGTATTTGATAATAGTAAAGGCGACGAACCGCATCCAATGCACCTGCATGGTGTGTTCTTCCAGGTATTGGACAGAACAGGCGGCAGAGGAAATCGTATTGATTCTGAAAACGGATGGAAAGATACTGTGTTGGTAATGCCCGGTGAAAGAGTAAGAGTGATTATTCCTTTTGAAAGCAATGCTGGCAAATTTGTATTTCATTGCCATAACCTGGAGCATGAAGACGACGGGATGATGTTACAATATCAATTGAGTTAATCAAAGCATACAATGAAGAAACTATTTTATATAAATGTTTTGGTGTTGTTGATTGTTGCGGTAGCCTGCAACAGTAAAAAGGACCCTCATGCTGAACATAAAGCCGAAACAAAAAAGAGTATGTACACCTGCCCCATGCCAGAAGATTCTGTATTGAGTGATAAGCCGGGTACCTGCCCTAAGTGCGGAATGGACCTGGTGAAAATGGAAACCACAGAACATGATATCCATACAGCAGTAGAGTACACCTGCCCCATGCACCCGGAAATAATAAGAGACAAACCCGGTACTTGCCCTATATGCGGAATGGAATTGGTAAAGAAAGAAACAGGTGGTACAAAATCCACTGATGCAGAACTGGAAGCTTTATTAAAGCCAACGAATGAATTTGTTGTTTCTGCTATTCCGGTAACAACTATTCAGAAAAAGGAAGAACAGATAGAAATTGAAGCATTGGGAAATATTGCTTATGACACAAGACAGGCAGGCAGTATTTCAGCCAGAGTATCCGGCAGAATCGAAAAATTGTATGTACGATACCGCTATCAGAAAATATATAAAAGCCAAAAGATAATGGACATTTACAGTCCTGAGTTGCTTACTGCACAGCAGAATCTTTTGTTTCTTCTAAAGAGCGATGCTGAAAACACAACATTCATACAGGCAGCGAAAGATAAACTCTTGCTGCTCGGTATGAGTAACGAACAATTGCAACAGGTCATTCAATCAGGCAAGCCGTCTTTAACCATTGCTGTTTACAGTAATTACAGCGGTCATATTCATGAAGCATCAAACGGAGGAAACATGAATGCTGAAGTGGGTAACATGCGGGATATTTCATTAATCACTGAAGAGCTTTCATTAAAGGAAGGAATGTATATACAGAAAGGCCAATCGGTTTTCACTGTCTTTAATCCTGACCGGGCATGGGCTATTCTCAATATTTACGGGGACAATCAGTCTTTAGTAAAAGCTGGCAATACAGTGAGAGTTGTACCTGAAACCGCACCGGGAAAAGATTTCAGGGCAGTCATTGATTTTATTGAACCATTCTATCGAAAAGAAAGTAAAACACTCACTGCAAGGGTGTATTTCAATAACAGTGTTTTGAAAATACCAATCGGTAGCCAGGTGAAAGCCACTGTTTTTGGTAATGCGAAAGAAGCATACTGGTTGCCAAAAGAAGCAGTGCTTTCGTTGGGGATGGATAAAGTTGTGTTCAGCAAAGCAGATGGCGGATTTAAAGCGGTTAAAATAAACACAGGTATCATTCACGAAAAACATATACAGGTTGTAAGCGGATTGTCAATAACAGATTCTGTAGCGGCAAATGCCCAGTATTTAATGGACAGTGAAAGTTTCATCAAAGTAAAAAACTAATTATGCGATATATAATTATTGTAGTAACGGCTTTATTGGTTTTTGTATCATGCAAAAGCAAAAAGGAAATACCTAAAGACCCCGACACTTATTACACCTGTTCGATGGACCCTCAGGTAGTAGAGTATAAACCGGGCAAATGCCCCATTTGTAAAATGGACTTAACTCCCGTTAAGAAAAAGAACGGTGAAAGCAAAGATGAATTGCAGTTAAGCGAACAGCAAATACAATTAGGAAATATTCAAACCGATACAATTCGTAACGGTACAATTGGCGACCAGATAGTATTAACAGCTACATTGAATTTCGACCAGATGAAAGCATCTTCTGTAAGTTCAAGGGTGATGGGCAGGGTTGAAAGATTATATTATAAAAATTTGGGAGATTATGTGAAGAAGGGTTCGGCGCTATATGATTTGTACAGTGAGGAACTGAATAATGCTAAACAGGAATACCTGCTGGCTTTGGATAAGAAAAAAGCATTCACCAATGAAACAGTTATTGACTTTGACCAGTTGATACAAAGTGCAAAAAACAAATTGTTGCTTTGGGGATTAACGGATGCGCAGGTGGATGAACTGGCGACAACAAAGAAAGCAACACCTGCAACTACTTTTTATAGCACTGCCGGTGGATATATTACCCAGCTTGACATCAGGGAAGGAAATTATGTAATGGAGGGTGGCACAATCGTAAAGCTGGCTGACCTTTCTTCTTTGTGGGCAGAAGCACAGGTTTACACTTCGCAACTGGCTGAACTAAACAGCAACAGTGTTGCTACTGTTCAGCTTCCTGATTTTGACAACAAAGAAATCAAAGGAAGAATTGAATTTGTGAATCCTGAAATCAATCCTGATACAAGAATCAATCTTATCCGTGTATCTATTCCTAATCCAGGCAATCAGTTAAAGCCTGGTATGCCTGCTTATGTGTTATTAAAAAGTCCGCAGCGGCAATCACTCACATTACCTATAGATGCAGTCATACGAGATGGCAAGGGTGCAACTGTCTGGATACAGACAGGTAGCAACACTTTTAAAAGCGTAATGGTGAAAACCGGTTTGGAAAGCGATGACCGTATCGAAATAAAATCAGGATTAAAAACAGGTGATATAGTTGTATTAACCGGTGCATACCTGTTGCACAGCGAATATGTTTTTAAAAAGGGCGCCGACCCGATGTCGGGGCATAATCATTAAACAGTAATTGAATCATGTCAGAAGCAAAATTTGTATCTGCATTACGTTTCAAATGGCTTACCCCATTATATGATTTTTTTGTGGGAGCCACAATGCCAGAAGTAAGTATAAAGCAATCATTGATAAATATTGCTTATTTAACTGATGGGGCTGCTGTTTTGGATTTTGGGTGTGGTACAGCTACTCTTACTATTATGGCCAAAGAACATCGTCCTGCAATTAATATAACCGGGATTGATATTGATAAAACAATATTGAATAAAGCGGAAGAAAAAATTATTCAGAAAGGGCTGGATATAAAACTAACTGACTACAATGGTGAAAGGCTTCCATTTGAAGATAACAGTTTTGACCGTATTATATCCTGCCTTGTGTTTCATCATTTAGAAACTCCGGTGAAGCAAAAGGTTCTTGCAGAAATATTCAGAGTAACTAAAAACAATGGGCAGCTTTTCATTGCGGACTTTGGCAGGTCTGAGTCCTGGTATCAGCGACTCCTTTTTAACATGATTCGTGGTTTGGACGGTTTTAAACCTACCAGCGCCAATGCAAAGGGATTGATACCTTCGTTAATTGCAGGTGCAGGATTTATAAATCCGGTTATTAAGAAAAAATTCAAAACAGTTTTTGGAGAAGTTCAAATATTCAAAGCAATAAAACAATAACATTATATGAAGAAATTTTATGTAACGGCAATTCTATCAGCCATCCTCTTTCTGATGTTTCATTCTGCTTCAGCTCAGAAAACAGAAGCAGTTTGTTATAATCCGAATATCATAAAAGATACGACTAAGAAAAGTATCAAGTCAATGGCTTATTCTATAGTAGGAGTAGATAGTATAAAAATCAACTATCATTCACCCGGAGTTCGCAAAAGAATTATTTGGGGCGGCCTTGTTCCCTATGATGAAGTGTGGGTGACCGGCGCACATGATGCAACTACATTGGAAGTCCCAAAAGCATTTGTTGTAAATGGTAAAGAAATACCGGCAGGTAAGTATGCCTTCTTTACTATCCCCGGTAAAAAAGAGTGGACAGTAATTATCAATAAAAACTGGGAGCAGCATCTTGCGTCGGAGTATGATGAAAAAGATGATATAGTAAGGGTGAAAGTGAAGCCTAAGAAAAATGAGCATACTGAACGATTGCAGTATTTCATTGAATCAGCAACTGACAAAAATGGAAAGATTGCAGTAGCATGGGAAAAATTAAAAGTTGAGATTTTATTTGGCCTAAAATGATATTATAGAATTAAGCAACCGGTTCTATATACCCAAAGAGTATCATGTATTTTAGTTTGTTTCTTAGTGTACAGTTTACGAATCTTAAAACGAAACGATGACTAATCTTACTCAAATCATTCAGCAGTACAAGTGCGACACACAAAGTGTTTACAATACATGGTTTGTTGATAACGACCAGCGGTTAAAGGCTTTTCGGACTATACGCCGAGGTGTGTTGCAGGTTATTGAAGACATTAAGAATAAATCGTTTCCTAATGATTTTAAAAACAGCAGCCTTGAATTTGTATTGAATTGCATTGCAGAACAAAAGCAGATTTTTGTTGGTGTGGCACATCCATTTTACTGGAAGCCGAAATTACGAATACCAGATATTTACGAGAACCAGAATAACAAAACAGCTTTTGGCCAGTTTCTTGAAAATTGTATCAACGCCAAAAGTCAGGAGCAAATAATAAAGGAGATTGTGCACCTTGATAGTTTGAAAATTAAAGGTCTTGGCCCGGCAGTAGCCAGCATCCTGTATTACCTGCATCCTTCTTTATTCCCTCCATTCAATACTGCTATAGTAAATGGCTTTAATGTTTTGTTTAATGATAGGAAGAAGTTGGGTAGTTGGAGCGAATATTTAAAAATCAGAGAAATACTAATTGAGACCAATACAAAACATAAAGCAGACCTTTCAAACGATTTAGGTGCTATTGCCGGACTATGTTTTGAAATTGGAACTCAAAAAATGATGATTGGAAGTGATGAGTATTTAAGTGAAGATGAAAGAATGAAGTTTGAAAAGTCCGTTGAGAAGAGACAAAAGGAAATTCAGGAAGAAAAGCAGGAAGAAAACCTGCATACCGAAATGCAGTATCACCTGCTGAAAATAGGCTCTTCGTTAGGATATGATGTGGTGCCCGCAAGTAACGATAAAAGCAAAAACCATTGTGGTAATAATTTCTCTTTTCTTTCCCTTGCACAATGTCCCGAACTAAACACTGATAAGGATACACAGAATACTATCCGCCTCATTGACGTATTATGGTTTCAAAAAGGCACTAATAATGTTATCGGGGCTTTTGAGGTAGAGAAAAGTACCAGTATTTATTCGGGCATACTCAGGATTACCGATTTGCATTACAGCATAGCCGATGGGGATGAGGTGTTCTACCTGATAATACCCGACAGCAGGGAAAAGGATGTGGTACTGCAATTGTCAAGACCAGCAATAAAAAATTCAGCAATCAATATTAAATACATCTTGTTTTCAGAGCTAAGAAAGAACTGTGATGCCATTTGCAAATTTGGCTCAGACAGTTCAATAATGGAAAAGATTTCAAAAACTGTAAAAGGCAATTAAAAATTGTTTTTTAAAATATTTAATAAAAAATGAAAAACATATTCATAGCAATATGCTTGTTCTGTCTCACCGCAATATCGTTTGCACAAAACAAAGATGCTGGTACTGACAGAGAGGCAATAAAACAATTCATGAATAACAGGGACACCATGCCCAACCTTATTGAAAGCAAAAACATTGATGCAGTAAAAAAAGCATTGAAAAGATATAACAGTGCTATAGAATCCCTGGATGTAACGGGTACGGAAAGGTTCTTTACTGCCGATTCTAAAATTTGCGAATCAGGCAATAATGAAGGAAGTTATGCTCATTACCAGGAACATCATCTTGCACCTGAATTAAAGGAGTTTAAATCTTTTAGTTTCAGCGATTATCAGGTGGATGTACTGATTGATGGAAATTATGCTTTTACTACTGAATCTTACAATTATAGCATTGTTATTGCTAAAGACAATTCTGAAGTAAAGCGCAAAGGACTTACCACATCGGTCTTAAAGAAGGTGAAAGGCCAATGGCTGATTATGATTAGTCACAATTCTTCACGAAAACCGGTATAAAATCATTGTCATGGAAAATCAGTATTATACTCAAAAATATACCTGTCCGATGCATCCTGAAATTATTCAGGACAAACCGGGCAATTGTCCTAAATGCGGAATGAAGCTCGTTCCGGTTAATGCGAAGGCGGGTGAAGAACATCCGCAGCACCAGCACAAAGAAGAAGAAACAGAAAAGCATTCTGGACATGAGCAACACACTGCCCCTGGTGTAACCATTATAAAGGCAACAGGATTTCAAAAATATACCTGCCCAATGCATCCGCAAATTGTTCAGGATGCGCCGGGCAAATGCCCCTTGTGTGGTATGACTTTAGTCCCCCTTTCCAAACCAAAAGATGGAGCAACACATTCTTCCCATTCATCAGGCATAGCCGATTTTAAAAAACGATTTTATGTTGTTTTGATTCTAACCATTCCCATCATGCTGCTATCAGAAATGATTCAGCATTGGTTAAATATTCATATCAGCTTCCCCGGTTCAAAATATGTATTGCTTATTTTATCTTCTGTTGTATTTTTTTATGGCGGCTGGCCTTTTCTAAAAGGATTGGTTGGAGAAATGCGGGCAAAAAATCCCGGCATGATGACATTGGTTGCCTTTGCCATATCAGTAGCATATATCTACAGTGTGGCAACTGTGTTTGGATTAAAGGGAATGGATTTCTTTTGGGAACTGGCTACGCTAATTCTTATCATGTTATTAGGTCATTGGATTGAAATGAAATCTGTTGCAGGTGCATCAAGAGAGTTAGAGTTATTGGTGCAGTTGATGCCTGACGATGCACATTTGGTAAATGGTGATAAGATAACAGATGTAAAAACAGAATCGCTGATAGAGAATGATGTAATACTTATAAAGCCCGGTGAGAAAATTGCGGCAGATGGTATAATTGCGGAGGGAGAAAGTTATTTGAATGAAAGTATGCTTACAGGTGAATCAAAACCTGTTGAAAAAACAAAAGGTGATAAAGTGATTGCTGGTTCTATTAATGGTAATGGGGCCATAAAAGTTTCTGTATCACATGGCGCTAAGGACTCCTATTTATCACAAGTTATAAAGCTGGTACAGGATGCACAAAAATCAAAGTCAAAAACACAATTGATTGCAGATACAGCAGCAAGATGGCTTACGCTTATTGCCATTGTAGCAGGCATCACTACATTTCTTGTTTGGTATTTATCAGGAAAAGACCTGGCTTTCTCCATAGAAAGAATGGTAACGGTAATTGTGATTTGCTGTCCCCATGCATTGGGATTGGCGGTACCATTAGTAGTGGCAAAATCAACGGCATTATCTGCAAAGCATGGTTTGCTGATAAAGAACAGAACAGCCTTTGAAAATGCAAGAAAGATAACCACATTGGTGTTTGATAAAACAGGAACATTAACATTTGGAAAATTTCAGGTAGTACGGTATGTAACCCATAATGATAAATATACTCAGGAACAGGTGCTCCAATACGCAGCAGCACTTGAACAGAATTCGGAACATCCTATTGCAACGGGCATAACAGCCAAAGCAAAAGAACTGAATCTTGAACTTCCTGCCGTTATGGGTTTTGAAGCCATCACGGGAAAAGGTATAACTGGTATTATTGACAGAAAAGACGTAATGGTGGTTAGCCCCGGTTATTTGAAAGAAAAATTTTCATTCCTTACAAATGATGATATGGTTAAGGCGGAGGAGACACTTGTATTTGTATTAATAGATGATGATATTGCCGGTTCCATTGCACTGGCTGATGAAATTAGACCTGAATCAGCAGAAGCAATCAAAACATTACATGAAAATAATATAAAGGCAATTTTATTAACAGGTGATAATGCAACTGTGGCTAAAGGTGTAAGTGAACGTTTGGGTATGGACAGTTTTTTTGCAGAAGTATTACCACATCAAAAATTAGAGAAAATAAAAGAACTGCAGAAAAAAGGTGAATATGTTGCTATGACAGGTGATGGAGTAAACGATGCTCCTGCATTGGCGCAGGCCAATGTAGGAATTGCAGTTGGTTCAGGTTCTGATATCGCCGCCGAAACAGCCGGGATTGTACTGGTTAACAGCAATCCCAAAGATGTTGTTTCATTGATTCAGTTTGGTAAGGCCACTTACAGAAAGATGATTCAGAATTTAGTGTGGGCTACAGGTTATAATGTAGTGGCTTTACCATTGGCGGCTGGTGTGCTATACAAAATGGGAATATTGTTAAGCCCTGCTGCCGGTGCCGTTTTAATGAGTGTAAGTACCGTTGTGGTAGCTATTAATGCAAGTATGCTGAAAGTAAAATAGCGTTAGCGAAAAAAAAGAATGGAAATTATTCAGAAGGTTATTCATTATTTTCTTCACTTTGTTTTTCCATTAGGAATAGCTTTTATCTTTTTCAGAGAAAGATGGAAACAAACTTACCTGATATTATTGTTAACAATGTTGATAGATGCCGACCATTTATTGTCAACTCCGTTTTTTCATCCTTGCCGTTGCAGTATTGGCTTTCATCCGTTGCACAGTTATATCGCAATAATGATATATGCTTTGCTGCTTTTATTTCCAAAGTTCCGTATCATATCAATCGGATTATTAATGCACATGGCTACAGACTATGTTGATTGTATTTTTATTACTCATAATTGTACCTAATATTATTGTTTATGGCAAAAAGCAAACACTATTACATCCGAAAAACCCACCGCTGGCTGGGTGTTATTTTAGGCATCCAGTTTTTATTATGGACAATTGGCGGTCTTTATTTCAGTTGGAGTAATATGGATGAAGTACATGGAGACTTCCAAAAGAAAAATGCGCCACTCTTATCATCTGATATTTCATTAGTAAGCCCAACAATGGTGCTGGATACTATCAGGAAAGTTCATCAGATTGATTCAATTGTATCCATTCAATTGATTGAAATATTGGGTAAACCTTTTTACCAGGTTCGTTGTATCAGTGCAATTCACAACGAGGCAAATCATCAGCATGACATCCAATCCATGAATCACCTGGCAGATGCAGTAACTGGGCAACTTCGTGGCCCACTTACAAAAGAAGAAGCAGTTGATGTAGCCAAAATGAGATTTAATGGCGAACCAAAAGTAAAATCAGTTGAATACCTGACAGGCACAAATGGTCATCATGAATATCGGGAAAGCCCTTTGCCTGCTTACGCTATTACATTTGAGCATCCATCAAAAGCCACCGTTTATGTTGCCAGCGAATTAGGAACCGTTCAAAAATTCAGGAACAACAAATGGAGAATATTTGATTTCTTGTGGATGATGCACACGATGGATTATGAAGACAGGGACAATTTTGGGAATAATCTGCTTAGATTCTTTTCAATTTTTGGATTGGTTACAGTGTTAAGTGGATTTGCATTATTCTTTGTGAGTACCAAACGCAAGAAGAAAAAAACTACACATTTCCCAACTCTGAATTAGTATCAATATCCGGGCTTTTGTTGTAAACTTTTATTGCAATTTAAAAAATGAAGAAGGATATTAAGAAACAAAGTGCTAAGAATAAAAGTTCAATTTCAAAGGTTCTGAAATATGTGCTTTGGATTATTCTTGCTCTTCTTGTACTTGCAATCTTTGCTCTTGTCATGCTTCTACAGAACATACATATTGAAAAACAATAAAGGTTGGCTTTATCCGAACCGAAGGGATTTTCTGTTTTTTGAGAAATAGTCGGCAACTGGGGTGGTTAAGCATGGTTTAATTGGCTGATTTGCAACTGTATTGCTAAATTATACATGCCTAAGTGTATTATTTGCAACAAAACATCCTATTTTTGCAACCAATGAAATTATTCTTCTCAATAGTATCTCTGGTAATGCTTTACATTTCCTGCCTGCCCTGCGGTGACAGAATAGAATGTAATGTCAGTGTAGAAGCAAAAATTTCAGCAGCTAATGACACCCACCAGCAGCATAAACATAATACAGAAGCCTGTTCTCCGTTCTGCTCATGTTCCTGTTGTGCTGCCTCAGCCTTTTACTCTCCTTTCGCTAAGGCTCAGATAAATAAAGTAGAATTTCAATCAGAGAAATATCCCCTCTACAATGTAGCGTTTAGTACAGAAGCTCAAAATAGCATCTGGCAGCCTCCCAAATTTTCTTAATCTTCCTACTTAATTGAATTTGCTGTAAGTCATTTATTGGCTTATTCAGCTATTGTATCATTCACTTCCCATTGCTGGTAATGGCCACAGCCAAAAAAATTACAAAAGGCAAAAAAAGTAAAAAGCCTTTAGTGATAAGAATAATCAGAATCATTCTTATTGGCATTGCCTGTGCTGTACTTATTGCCGCAATGGTGGAAAGAACAATTCATTTCTTCAGGTATCATATATAACCAAACAGAATTAAGACATGCTCAATAAAATCATTCAATTCTCCATAAAAAATAAATTGGTCATTGGCC
Source organism: Bacteroidota bacterium (assembly GCA_016213435.1). GTDB lineage: Bacteria > Bacteroidota > Bacteroidia > Palsa-948 > Palsa-948 > Palsa-948. The sequence goes on along the minus strand of JACRAL010000135.1, from coordinate 5,377 downwards.
TTTTTACACTGGCTTTAATAATATGGGGCGTTTATTCGGCAAATAAATTGCCGATTGATGCCGTACCCGATATTACCAATAACCAGGTACAGGTAATTACGCTGAGCCCATCATTAGCAGCACAGGAAGTAGAACAGCTAATTTCTTTTCCGGTGGAACAAACAATGGCTACCATTCCGGAAGTTCAGGAAATCCGTTCCATATCCAGGTTTGGATTATCCGTTGTTACCGTTGTATTTCATGATGATGCAAATATCTATTGGGCCCGTCAGCAAGTAGGTGAACGGCTGATAGAAGCCCGCAACCAGATACCCAATAATATCGGCAACCCGGAAATGGCTCCTATCTCTACAGGATTAGGTGAAATTTATCAGTATGTCTTACATGCAAAAAAAGGATATGAAGATAAATACGATGCCATGTCACTACGAACGATACAGGACTGGATTGTCCGTCGTCAGTTGCTTGGCACTCCCGGCATTGCTGATGTAAGCAGCTTCGGCGGCCTTTTAAAACAATATGAAATTGCATTGAATACAGATAAGCTTCGCAGTTATAATCTATCCATAGCAGATGTATTTAATGCCCTTGAAAAAAATAATCAGAATACGGGTGGTGCATATATAGATAAGAAACCCAACGCTTATTTTATCCGCAGCGAAGGGTTTATTAAAACAATCACTGACATAGAAAAAATTGTAGTTACAAGAACTTCCAGTGGCGCACCCGTGCTGGTAAGGGATATTTCAACGGTACAGTTGGGCCATGCCACGCAATACGGGGCATTAACCCGTAATGCAGAAGGGGAAGTAGTTGGTGGCATTGTGTTAATGCTGAAAGGAGCAAATTCCAGCATTGTAATTAATAGTGTAAAAGATAAAATAACACAGATTCAGAAAAGCTTACCGGAAGGAGTTGTCATTGAGCCCTTCCTTGATAGAAGCGCATTAGTTAGCAGGGCAATTGGAACCGTAAAAACTAACCTTATTGAAGGTGCCTTGATTGTAATTTTTGTACTGGTAGTTTTCCTTGGCAATATCCGTTCGGGGTTGATAGTGGCTTCGGTAATTCCGCTTGCCATGCTTTTTGCTATTTCGTTGATGAACCTGTTTGGCGTATCTGGCAACCTGATGAGTTTAGGTGCAATTGACTTTGGGTTAATTGTGGACGGAGCCGTGATTATCGTGGAAGCAACCATGCATCAGTTGGGCCATCGAAAACCAGGAAGATTAACGCAAGACCAGTTAGATGACGAAGTGTATAAATCAGCAGGTAAAATGATGAACTCAGCAGCCTTTGGTCAAATCATCATATTGATTGTGTACCTGCCCATCCTTGCATTGGTAGGCATCGAAGGAAAAATGTTTGGCCCGATGGCACAAACAGTTTCATTTGCTATCCTGGGTGCATTCCTGCTTTCTCTTACTTATGTACCCATGATGAGTGCCCTTGTATTAAGCAAAAAAATAAGTCACAAGGAAAATTTGTCTGATAAAATGATGAAATTTTTTCAGAGGCTTTATACCCCGTTAATACGTGGTGCATTAAAAATGAAATTGCTGGTGGTGAGTATAGCAGTTGGTGTATTTATAATCAGCCTGATTATTTTTAACACATTAGGCGGCGAATTTATTCCCACATTGGAAGAAGGAGATTTTGCAGTAGAAACAAGGTTATTAACGGGCAGTTCATTAAGCCAGACAATTGATAAAATAACCCAGGCTTCCGATTTACTGATGAAAAAATTTCCCGAAGTAAAAGAAGTGATTGGAAAGATTGGCGCCTCTGAGATACCAACCGACCCTATGCCCATAGAAGCATGTGACATTACCATTCTTTTAAAAGATAAAAAGGAATGGACCAGTGCACATAACCGGGAAGAACTGGCAGAACTGATGCAAAAGGAACTGGAAAAAATTCCCGGTGTTTCCTATGGGCTATCTCAACCCATCCAACTTCGTTTTAATGAATTGATTTCAGGTGTTCGGCAGGATGTAGGTATTAAAATATTTGGCGAAGACCTTGATGTGCTGGCAGACCTGGCAAAAAAAATCGGCGTTATTGTACCTACAGTAAAAGGCGCAGAAGATTTATATGTAGAACAGGTGACTGGTCTGCCACAGATTGTGGTTAAACTAAACCGGGATAAGATTGCACAATTTGGTTTAAATGTTGAAGATGTAAACCGCACCATCAGTGCTGCTTTTGCAGGAGAAGCAGCAGGTATTGTATATGAAGGTGAGAAACGGTTTGATATGGTGGTAAGATTAGAAAAAACAGGCCGCCAGAGTATTGATGATGTAAAGGGTTTATTTGTTGCGGCCCCTGATGGTAACCAGATTCCATTGGAACAGGTAGCCGATGTCAATTTGCAGTTAGGCCCTAACCAGATACAACGGGAAGATGCCAAGAGAAGAATCATTGTAGGTTTTAATACGAGAGGCAGGGATATTTCATCAGTTGTAAAAGAAATGCAGGAAAAAATTGAGAAGCAGGTAAAAATGCCACCTGGTTATTTTATTACTTATGGCGGGCAATTTAAAAACCTGGAAGAAGCTAACAAAAGATTATCTGTTGCTGTCCCCGTTGCATTGGCATTAATTCTTCTGCTGCTTTTCTTTACGTTTGGTTCAATTAAATATTCATTACTCATATTTACAGCTATACCCATGAGTGCTATTGGTGGTGTATTCGCCTTATGGTTCCGGGGTATGCCATTCAGCATTTCGGCAGGCGTTGGTTTTATCGCTTTGTTTGGTGTGGCTGTATTAAATGGTATTGTGTTAATCAGTGAATTTAACCGGTTAAAAAAAGAAGGCATGACAGATATAAATGCAATTATTTTAAAAGGAACCTCTGTAAGATTGCGACCGGTGTTAATGACCGCAGCAGTTGCTTCATTAGGCTTTTTGCCAATGGCATTATCTACAGGTTCCGGGGCGGAAGTTCAAAGACCGTTAGCAACTGTTGTAATAGGCGGATTGATTACGGCCACATTTCTTACGTTGGTAGTTTTACCGGTGTTGTACACATGGTTTGAAAAGATAAATCCGAAAGCTAAAAAGTCTTCTGTTGCAAAGGGTTTAGCCTCATTGCTTATCCTGTTTTTAGCCTCATCATTCGCTGCAAATGCTCAGCAACCAAAGACAATCATAAATCTTAATGATGCCGTTTCATCTGCTATGAAGAATAACCCTTTAGTAAAAGTGGGAACGCTGGATATAACTTACCAGCAGCAGTTGAAAAAAACAGTAAAGGATTACGGCAAAACAAATGTGGGTCTCACATTTGGTCAGTATAACAGTCGTATTGCTTATGATAATAATTTCAACATTAATCAGGGCATACCGAATCCTGCCTACTTTAAAAGTCTCATACGGTTATCTGAGTCAAATATCAAAAGCAGTGAACTGCAACTGAAAATTTATCAGACTGAACTGGCGGCGAATACAAAAACATCGTACTACCAGCTAAGTTTTTGGATAGAGGAAATAAGATTGCTGAAAGAGTTGCTGGCTATCTACGAAAATGTATTGAAAGCATCAGCGCTACGGTATAAGACAGGTGAAACCAATGCCCTGGAAAATTATAATGCTGAAAGCAAGGTGAATGAGATAAAGGCGCAATTGAGAAATGCGGAAGAAGATTACCGTATTGAATTAAACCGTCTGAAAGTCTTTACTGCAGATTCTTCTGTTACGGCCATTACGGACACCTTACTTGTTGAAAAACAGATACAGATAAATTTTGATACTGCTGCCATTGCAGCCAACCCTACACTGGCTTTTATTAAACAGCAGATTGATATTGCTAACAGAGAGAAAGCTGTTGAGCAATCAAGATTAAAACCAGACTTCTCTGTAGGTTATTTTAATCAGTCACTGGTGGGCTATCAAACCGTAAACGGAGCTGATAAATATTATGGCGTTGGCCGCCGTTTTCAGGGTGTTAATTTGGGTATCAGCATTCCCATATTTGCCAGGGCGCAAAAAGAAAAAGTAAAAGCAGCAGAAGTAAACCGGGTGCGCCGTGAAGCAGAACTGACGAATTATCAATACAACCTGCAGGCTGAACTGACCAGGCTGTTTGGCGAATTGCAAAAACAAAGAGTTCAAATCAACTACTACCGCAATACAGCTTTACCGCAAGCCAATCTCATCATCACCCAGGCGCAAAAAGCTTTTACGGCCGGTGAAATCGGTTACTATGAGTTAACGCAATCACTCAACAATGCTGTAATTGTAAAACAGGAATACACCAAACTTTTAAACCAATACAATCAAACCGTTATTGCTATCGAATTTATCGGCGGCATCAATTAATAAGAACGGCCTAAAATAAAATAATATGAAACAGAAATTTTTAAGTTCACTGATTATACTCACTGCTGCCACTGTTTGGCTTTCATCCTGCTCTTCCAAAGGAGGTGCCGAAGCTGCTCCGGCAGAAGAAACTAAAACCGAAGAAGCGGACATGGTTGACTTGTCGGAAGACCAGTTTAAAACAGTAAACATACAATATGGCGCTGTAGAAGATAAAAATCTCAGCAGTGTTATCAGGGCATCGGGAGTACTGGATGTTCCTCCCCAACAGCTATTAACGGTTTCTTCTCCTTATGGAGGTACTCTGAAAAGTACTGATTTGCTCCAAGGTAAACCAGTAGTAAAAGGCGAAGTAATAGCCGTACTCGAGAACCCTGAATTTATCCAGCTTCAGCAGGATTATCTGGATTATAAGAGCCAGTTGGTATATCTGAAAGAAGAATTAGAAAGACAACAGGAACTTGCAAAAGAAAATGTAAATGCAAAAAAAACATTGCAAAAAGCCAGCAGCGAGTACAATAGTATGATGGCAAGGGTGCAGGGATTAAAATCAAAGCTGCAACTCATCAATATTAATCCTGATAAAATCAATCCTGCAAACATCTCCGGCAGGGCAAATATTTATGCTCCTATATCAGGCTATGTTACTAAGGTATTGGTGAACATAGGCAAGTTTGTAAACGCTAACCAGGAGCTATTTGAAATTGTAGATACCCGCCACCTTCATGCAGAACTTACCATTTTTGAAAAAGATGTTCCGAAATTGAAAATAGGCCAGAAAATCCGTTTTGTGTTGAATAATGAAACAAAGGAGCGTTTTGCAGAAGTGCATTTAATTGGACGTGAAATCAGTGCTGAAAGAACGGTTCGGGTGCATGGACACCTGTTGCAGGAGGATAAAAATTTATTACCGGGTATGTACCTGAAAGGAATAGTAGAAACAGGTGTTGCTACAACCACCGCTCTGCCTGATAAAGCGATTGTACAATCCGCAGGTAAATCTTACATTTTCATTGCAGCAGATGAGACAAAAGAAGAAAAGAAACCTGCCGATG
>JACRAL010000129.1 GCA_016213435.1 Bacteroidota bacterium | reverse complement strand
TAGTTCTTCAAACATGCCAAGCTGACGGTCGGTGTATAGTATTTTCATGCCTCGAATGTACTGCCTATTGGAAATTTAATTCCTTTTCTCCCTATGATTTTATAACCAATGGATTGTTTATTTTTACACGCGAACTAATTAGTGGATTCGATATGCTTAAAATATTTTTACTGTCTTTTATACTTATAACTTCCCCTATTGCTGCATTAGTTGCCATCCTATTTTACGCAACAATTTTTTATCTCTAATTATTGATTTTAATTTCTCTTTATCTTCCCTGTTCTGAAGGTAAATTAGCACTGCCTTTAATTCTTTCAGATGGAGAAGATTAATAAACGTTTCTGTTTCCTGAAAATAATTTATTTTATTTACATGCAATACAAATGGCCAATTTATTGCTATAGTATCTTCGTGTCCGAATTCTATATTAGCTAAATTTATTTCTTCAAGTTTATGCATGGATAAAAGCACAGAAGGTATCTTCGTAAATAAATTATTTGTCAAATCTAAAATTTTCAAACTGTCAAGCTTAATAATTTCCTCTGGTAAAGATTTAATATTATTACATCTCAGATCCAATACTTCTAAATTTGTCATATTCTCTATTTCACTAGGAATAGTATCTATTGAGCATAAACTAATGGACAATGCTTTTAATTTTTTTAACACGCAAAGGCCTTTAGGAAAATCATCAAAGTCAAAACCATCAAACCGTAAATACTTTAGGTGATCAAGTTGTCTAAGTGCTACAGTATCAATTCGGATTTTAGGAAATATAACAATAGAGTCTTTAACGAAAACTTTTACATTCCTAGCTTTTCTTATGTCCTTATAACGCGGCCAATATCCTGTTAATTTAATATTTTCTACATTTTTCAGCTTTAACAACTGCGCATTTGGAAATACGGAATCAGAGTAAAAACCACTAATATTAATTGCTTTTAGTGGTTGCTTTAATGCCCGTTTGATTGTTTTAGGGTCAGGACGTGGATGGTACAGTTTTTTTACGGTTTTTCTTACTTGTCCTATGCTCTGAAATGCAATAAACAACATAATTATAATACAAATAAGTTTTATTTTAAATGTTTCCATAATTATCGGTATTCTATTCACTATTAAGCAATAATATATCGGTATCAAATATCAATGCCCAGGATTGTTTGCTGCGTCCTCTAAATATATCCCGATCTGATAAGAGAATATGCTCAATGCAGCGTTACTTATATAACGTTCCGCACTACCTAAAACTGATGTGGTATTATGCGCAAAAGTACTGGGAAAAGGAGTTGGAAGTGCACCAAAAAAAGCCGATGTTCCTAACCCAAAAAGTCCTCCCAATAAAGCAGCCTTGGCTCTATCCCCTTTGCTAACTCCTCTGTCGACTGCCGCAAAATATGCAATGCCAGCACTATTTAATGTTGATGTTGTAACATTTCCCCAAAACATTGCTTTAGCACCCCATGATTGTAGCAGAGGCACACCACTCAAACCTGGTCTATAAATATTAATACCATAACCTACCGCCCCACCTACAGCACCAGTTGCAAGTCCTAACAAACCGCTTCTATACACATTGTTTAAATTACCGGAATTAAAGTTGAATCTTGAAGCTGAAATCATATTAACATCTGCAGTAATCAATGCATTTGAAGTAACATCCCATGCAAAGGATGCAGCTTGACCAGATCCAGATGCTCCGGTTCCAAAACCATAGCCAAATCCGGTACCTGCCGCGCCAATACCCGCAGATACTGCCGCGCCAACACTTGCTCCAACCATTGCACCTATTGCTGCACCTTTCAATTCATTTGCATCCCATTTATATGGATTACCTTGTGTCCAACCAGATGCCCATGCACCACCTACTTCTGCACCAATTGCTGCTCCACCAGCTATCAAGACACCAGCAAGACCTCCTGTTGCCACTGTAACTGCTACTACTGCAACAACTGCTGTTGTTGCAACGATTGGTTTCCAGTTGTCACCCAACCAACTATAACCTGATAGATCAAAATATTTAAGAGGATTATTTATACAATAAGAATATCGGTTAAATGATTGAGAAAAACCTGCGTCCTGTACAAAATTATCTGGACATAACATTCTTCCAATTGCAGGGTCATACATGCGCCCGTTCATATTTATCAGTGCAAATTGAAGCAGATGTTCATGCCCTGTAAATCCGCGGTAGAGCCATGCTGGAATATTTGGAGTACTGGTATTTGCCCAAGTCGCAGGATCACGGTAATTACCCCAAGCATCAAAGTTTTGTTCGTATTTAGTTACTCCATCTTCTGTCATAACAGTTAGAATAGAACCGAGATGGTCGGTATAGGTGTAATACATTTTACCGCCTGTACTATCAACAACATACATTGCCGCTAATCCACTTCCGCAAGAAATATAATGCACTTCTGAGGTGTTGCCGGTCAGAGCATCTACTGTTTTTTCATAATCACCTAAAAAATATCGTGTGCTGGCTAAAGTATTCTGAAATAAGAGGTCGGTTTTTTTACGTGCATTATCGGGTCCGTAAGTAAAATTCAATTTATAATCTCCTTCGGTAATTGTTGCTGTTTTATTAAAGGATGTATAAATAATATCCTGCTGATTAGTACTAATTCCTAAGGGATTATTAACTCTTTCAACAGCATTTTTGCTTACACTATTATAAGCATAGGTTCCAACATCCGTCTTGCTGGTAATATTTCCGTTAGGATCATATCCCGTTGTGATTGTATTTGCTCCTATGGTTGATTGAGTGAGCCGGTTTAAATTATCATAAGGAGTAAATGTTTCGGTAAGGTTTTTAATAGCGTCCCTTCTGGAATTAAGATTGCCGCTGGCAGGATCAAAAACAAAGTTTAAATCCTGCACATTATTTATTCCTGCATTATTTCCCGCTTGAAATCTTACAGGTAATCCAAAATCAGTAAATGTTTTTACTGTTTGTACGGGATTATTGGATGGATGCAGCGTGTATTTAGTATACTGCCCCATCGGGTTCATGGCATCCGCCTGCCATATTATTTGGTTATTGTCTGCTCGTTTAGCAAAAGTTTGATAACCATTGGCATTATAAGCATTTGTTACTGCAAAACCACTCGTCCCCGGGTAGGTTTCCGTTATTACATTGCTGAACTGGTCGTAGGAAAAAGATGTGGCAAAAATTTCTCCGTTGATGTTTTCTTCTTTTTTTGTGGTGCGGCTTAAATTATCATAAGTATATGAAGAGGAAATGTTGGTGTTAGTTGTTGCACCATATTGCAGCAATATAATACCATATCATAGCGGTATGGTACCATATTACAACAGTATGATGCCATATCATAACAATATGGTCCCATATCATAACGATATGATACCATATTAGAACAGTATGATACCATATCCTATCGGTATGGTGCCATATTACAACAGTATGGTGCCATATCATAGCAGTATGATACCATATTATAGCAGTATGACATCATGCCGGTGTGATATTACATTAAGAAATGTTGAGAGTTTCAAGAAATCATTTTACAATAAAACCTACGCCTGTGCAGTAGGCCCGCCAAAGGAAAGTGGAATCGCACCATGCGGAACTTCAGTGTCTTTAATATCTCCATGCACGCTTTCATATTTGGAAACGTTATCTTTTAACGCTTTCATTAAACGCTTTGCATGCTGCGGAGTAAGAATGATGCGCGCTTTAACTTTTGCCTTGGGTACACCGGGCATCACTTTAATAAAATCAAGCGCAAACTCGGAGTGCGAGTGAGTAATAATTGCAAGGTTGGAATAAATTCCTTCCGCTACCTCCTCGCTCAGTTCGATGTTAAGCTGGTTCTCGTTAGGTTTTGGATTATTTTTGTTTTCCATTGGCCTCCCCCTAACCCCCTCCTACAGAGGGGGGACTAAATATTGATCTTGCAGAATCCCCTCTCTCCCCTGTAGGGGGAGTTGGAGGGGGCCGTTTTATGCTTCTTGTTCCTCCACAGTGCTTTCAGTCTTCGATGCCATAAGGCGGTCAAATTCTTCTTTGGAGCCAACAATTATTTTCTCATATTCGCGCAATCCGGTTCCTGCAGGAATCAGATGTCCTACAATAACATTCTCCTTTAATCCGGATAGATCATCCATTCTTCCTTCGCAGGCACCTGTGCTCAACACCTTGGTTGTTTCCTGGAACGAAGCTGCTGAAATGAAGCTATTAGTTTGAAGCGAAGCACGGGTAATACCTTGCAATACAGGACGTGCAGTTGCAAGAATTGCATCGCGTGCCTGAACTAGTTTTTCACCTTTTCGTTTTAGCGCAGCATTTTCATCGCGCAGTTTACGTGCGTTCACAATCATGCCTGCTTTCATGGCAGTAGAATCTCCTCCATCGATTACCATCTTGCACCCGAACAAACTATCGTTCTCATCCATGAAGTCAGCACGGTTAGTAAATTGCTTTGGCAGGAAGATAGTATCTCCGGCATCGTCAATTTCCACCTTGCGCATCATCTGTTTCACGATGACTTCAAAATGTTTGTCATTTATTTTTACACCTTGCAAGCGGTAAACCTCCTGAACTTCATTCACAAGATATTCCTGTACTGCAGTAGGTCCTTTGATGGCAAGGATGTCAGCCGGAGCAATGGCTCCATCCGTAAGTTGCTCTCCTGCTTTAACAAAATCATTTTCCTGAACAAGAATATGGTTTGATAAACGAACAAGATATTTTTTAATCTCTCCTGTTTTTGCCTCCACCTGCACCTCGCGGTTACCACGCTTAATCTTTCCGAAGGTTACAATACCATCAATCTCGGAAACAGCTGCAGGACTGCTTGGATTACGTGCCTCAAACAATTCTGTCACACGTGGAAGACCTCCTGTAATATCACCTGATTTCCCTGTGGTGCGAGGTATCTTAACAAGAATTTGTCCCGTTTCAACCGCATCTCCTGCATTCACAGACATGTGAGCGCTTACAGGAATGTTATATGATTTTAATGCTTCCCCTTTCTTGTCAACTATCTTGATAATCGGGTTCTTTGTTTTATCTTTTGTTTCAGTAATAACCTTTTCGCGGAAACCTGTTTGTTCGTCAAACTCTTCGCGGAAGGTTACTCCTTCTTCAATGTTCTCGAACTCAATCTTTCCCTGGAAGTCAGCAATAATAACTGCGTTGTATGGATCCCAATCGCAGAGCAATGTTCCTTTCTTCACTTTTTCACCTGCAGAAACATATAATTGCGAACCGTAAGGAATATATCCTGTAGTGAGAGCAATTTTAGTATTCGCGTCCACAATTCTGATTTCAGCAGAGCGACCTACTACTACCTTTACCTTTTTTCCGTCTGCATTTTTACGTTCAACTGTACGTAATTCATCTATCTCAACAAGACCATCGTATTTTGCTTCGATGCGTGAAGAAGAAGTCATACCTCCTGCAACACCACCCACGTGGAATGTACGGAGTGTTAACTGCGTTCCGGGTTCACCGATGGATTGCGCTGCGATAACGCCCACTGCTTCTCCCTTCTGAACCATTCTGCCTGTAGAAAGATTTCTTCCGTAACATTTCGCGCACACTCCGAGTTTTGACTCGCAGGTAAGTACGGAACGTATCTCCACGGCTTCGATAGGAGAGTTTTCTATTTTGTTTGCGTAGTCTTCTTTTATCTCTTCGCCACCTTTAATGATAAGTTCTCCTGTAAGCGGATGAACCACATCATGCAAGGAAACACGTCCGAGTATACGGTCATACAACGGCTCAACCACTTCATCGTTCTTTTTAAGAGCAGAAGCCTGAAGTCCGCGAAGTGTTCCGCAATCTTCAACGGTGATAATAACATCCTGAGCAACATCCACCAGACGTCTGGTCAAATATCCTGCATCGGCTGTTTTCAGCGCTGTATCGGCAAGACCTTTACGCGCTCCGTGTGTTGAAATAAAGTATTCATGAATTGAGAGTCCTTCTCTGAAGTTGGAGATAACGGGATTCTCAATAATTTCTCCTCCCACCATGCCTGATTTATGAGGACGAGCCATCAGTCCGCGCATACCGCTAAGCTGACGAATCTGTTCTTTCGAACCTCTCGCACCTGAATCCAACATCATGTAAATAGAATTGAATCCCTGCTTGTCGGCAGAAAGACGATCCATTACTTTCTTAGTCAGTTTGGAGTTTGTATGTGTCCAGATATCAATTACCTGATTATAACGCTCATTGTTTGTAATGAAGCCTTGGTTATAATTTTCAACCACATCTTCTACTTCCTTGTATGCTTCATCAATGAGTTTCTTTTTATCTTCTGAAACCATTACATCATCCAGGTTGAACGATAATCCACCCTTGAACGCATGCATGAATCCCAGATCTTTGATATCGTCAAGAAACTTTGCGGCTTTCGCAGTTCCTGCAACTTTCAAAACATCTCCGATAATATCACGAAGAGATTTCTTAGTCATAACATCATTGAGGTATCCTACCTCTTTGGGTGCAACTTGGTTGAACATCACTCTGCCCACAGTAGTTTCAATGATCTTCTTCACTAATTGACCTTTTTCATCTTTTGAATTTTCAATACGAACTTTAATCATGGCGTGCAGATCCACTTGTCCTTCGCTGTAAGCAATGATCACCTCTTCAGGAGAGTAGAAAGTAATTCCTTCACCTTTCACTTTATGTTCTTTCGAACTCTTTCTTGCTTTGGTCATGTAATACAAACCAAGAACCATGTCCTGAGAAGGAACCGCAACAGGAGCTCCATTGGCAGGATTCAAAATATTATGAGAAGCAAGCATTAATATTTGTGCTTCAAGAACTGCAGCGTGACTGAGCGGAACGTGAACCGCCATCTGGTCACCGTCAAAGTCGGCATTGAACGCAGTACAAACCAACGGATGCAACTGAATTGCTTTTCCTTCGATGAGTTTTGGCTGGAATGCCTGAATACCTAATCTGTGAAGTGTTGGAGCACGGTTGAGAAGAACAGGATGACCTTTCATCATATTCTCCAATATATCCCAAACGATCGGCTCTTTTCTGTCAACAATTTTCTTTGCCGACTTCACTGTTTTAACAACACCACGCTCTAAAAGTTTTCTGATAATAAATGGCTTGAACAATTCCGCAGCCATATCTTTTGGAAGTCCGCACTCATGCAATTTCAATTCAGGACCTACAACGATAACCGAACGACCAGAATAGTCAACACGTTTTCCAAGTAAGTTCTGGCGGAAACGACCTTGTTTTCCTTTCAAACTGTCTGAAAGAGATTTCAACGGACGGTTTGCATCCGTTTTAACTGCACTTGCTTTGCGTGAATTATCAAAGAGCGAGTCAACCGATTCCTGAAGCATACGTTTTTCATTACGCAAAATAACTTCAGGCGCTTTTATTTCAATAAGACGTTTCAAACGATTGTTTCGAATGATAACACGTCTGTATAAATCATTAAGATCCGATGTAGCAAAACGACCTCCATCCAAAGGCACAAGCGGACGAAGTTCGGGTGGAATAACAGGTAAAATTTTTATCACTGTCCACTCTGGACGATTTTCAACGTGCTTATTTGCTTGTCTGAATGCTTCAACAGTCTGCAAACGTTTCAGTGCTTCATTCTTTTTTTGCTGAGAAAGTTCATTATTTGCAGTAGCACGCAAGGTGAAAGAAAGATCATCCAGATTAAGACGACTCATGAGATCAATGATCGCCTCTCCTCCCATCTTTGCAACAAATTTATTCGGGTCTTTGTCATCAAGGAATTGATTATCCTTTGGAAGGGAATCCAATGCTTTGATGTATTCTTCTTCGCTCAAGAAATCAAGATATTTTACTCCATCTGCAGCTTTTACGCCCGGATTAATAACTACGTAACGCTCGTAGTAAATGATCATCTCCAGTTTTTTTGTAGGTAATCCCAACAAAGCACCAATCTTATTTGGCAATGAACGGAAATACCAAATATGAATAACAGGAACAACCAAATTGATATGCCCCATTCTTTCTCTACGAACTTTTTTCTCCGTTACTTCCACACCGCATCGGTCACAAACGATTCCTTTATAGCGAATACGCTTGTATTTTCCGCAATGACATTCCCAATCCTTCACAGGACCGAAGATGCGCTCACAAAACAAACCGTCACGTTCCGGTTTGTAAGTGCGGTAGTTGATTGTTTCCGGCTTTGTTACTTCACCATGCGACCACTCCAAAATTTGCTCAGGAGAGGCGAGAGAAATTGTAACCTTGGTGAAGTTACTTTTGGGCCTTGCTTCGTTTTTCATATATAGGAAACGTTATTCGTTAATGGTTGATTTAATCGTGTAAAGAAATATTCAATCCTAATCCTTTTAATTCGTGCATCAATACATTGAATGATTCAGGAATTCCGGGAAGAGGAAGATTATCTCCTTTCACAATTGCTTCATATGTTTTTGTTCTGCCTACTACATCATCCGATTTTACAGTGAGAACTTCCTGCAATATGTGCGCAGCTCCGAAAGCTTCGAGCGCCCACACCTCCATCTCCCCAAATCGCTGACCTCCGAACTGCGCTTTACCACCGAGCGGCTGCTGAGTGATGAGCGAGTAAGGTCCAATAGAACGTGCATGCATCTTGTCGTCCACCATATGGTGCAGTTTCAAAATATAGATTACGCCTACTGTTGCGGGTTGATCAAATCGTATTCCGGATTCTCCGTCATGCAAATATGTTTTTCCATAACGTGGAAGTTCGGCCTGATCGGTGTACCCATTGATCTCGTCATTCGTTGCTCCGTCAAAAATAGGAGTTGCAAATTTCAATCCGAGTTTTAACCCTGCCCATCCGAGAACAGTTTCGTAAATCTGTCCGAGGTTCATACGAGAAGGAACGCCCAGCGGATTGAGAACAACGTCAACCGGAGTTCCATCTTCGAGGAACGGCATATCTTCATCTCGAACGATCTTAGCAACGATACCTTTGTTACCATGACGTCCTGCCATTTTATCTCCCACCTTCAGTTTTCTCTTCTGAGTAATATACACTTTTGCAAGCTGAATGATTCCAACTGGTAATTCATCACCAACCTGAACAGCAAATTTTCTGCGCTTGTGTTCTCCAAGAATCTCATTGTGCTTTACTCGGTAGTTGTGCAGAATCTCATAGATCTGATCGTTCACTTCTTTGCTGGTAGTCCATTTGTATGGATTCACCTCAGTGTAATCATCGATCTTGCTAAGAATTTTTTCAGTAAACTTTGCTCCGCGTTCAACTAATTCTTCTTTCAGGTAATTGTAAACACCCTGCGAAGATTTTCCACTGACAAGCTTAATAAGTTTAGTTATCAGTTTTGATTTCAGATCATCAAACTTATGATTGAACTCTTTATCAATTTTATCAAGAACATCTTTCTCATCTGTTTTAGCTTTTTTATCCTTCATCAAGCGAGAAAAAAGTTTTGTTTCCATCACAATTCCATAGGTGGAAGATGGCATACGCAAAGAAGCGTCTTTCACATCTCCTGCCTTATCACCGAAGATAGCACGCAAAAGTTTTTCTTCCGGTGAAGGATCAGTTTCTCCTTTGGGAGTAATTTTTCCGATGAGGATATCGCCCTCTTTCACTTCGCAACCAACACGGATGATTCCTTGTTCATCAAGATTCTTCGTTGCTTCTTCACTCACGTTGGGAATATCCGAAGTAAGCTCCTCCATTCCACGTTTTGTTTCGCGCACTTCCAAAGAATATTCATCTACGTGAATGGAAGTGAAAATATCTTCACGGACCATTCTTTCAGAAATCACAATAGCATCCTCAAAGTTGTATCCTTTCCAAGGCATGAATGCCACGGTAAGGTTTCTTCCGAGTGCAAGTTCTCCATCCTGAGTTCCGTAACCTTCGCTAAGGATCTGTCCTTTCTTCACTTTTTCACCTTTCGCTACAACAGGGCGAAGGTTCACACAAGTGCTTTGATTCGTCTTGCGGAATTTAGTGATGTTATAAGTTCTTACATCGTCTTCGAAGCTCAATAATTTTTCGTCTTCATCGCGGTTGTAACGAACTACTACTTCTTTCGCATCAACATATTCTACCACTCCATCGTGTTCAGCAGTAAGAATGGTACGTGAATCCATAGCAACTCGTCCTTCAAGTCCTGTTCCTATGATCGGAGATTCAGGACGAAGAAGCGGAACTGCCTGGCGCATCATATTAGATCCCATCAACGCACGATTCGCGTCATCATGTTCAAGGAATGGAATGAGCGAAGCTGCAATAGAAGCAATCTGATTCGGAGCAACGTCCATCAGATGAACTTTGTCAGGATCAACCAGGGGATAGTTTCCTTCAAAGCGAGTTTTCACTTTCTCATCCGTAATCATACCTTTTTCGTTGATATTCATCATCGACTGAGCAATTGCCTTTTCGTCTTCTTCCTCTGCGGTAAGATAAGTGACCGGTTTATTCACATCCACTTTTCCTTCGTGAACAGTTCTATATGGAGTTTCAATGAATCCAAGTTTATTGATCTTTGCATAAACACAAAGCGAAGAGATCAAACCAATATTTGGTCCTTCCGGTGTTTCAATAGTACAAAGACGACCATAGTGAGTATAATGAACGTCACGAACCTCAAATCCTGCGCGCTCTCTTGATAAACCGCCCGGTCCCAGTGCAGATAATCTACGCTTGTGAGTCACCTCGGCAAGCGGATTCGTCTGATCCATAAACTGTGACAACGGATTTGTTCCAAAGAATGAATTAATAACTGACGAAAGTGTTTTCGCATTGATCAGATCAATTGGCGTGAACACTTCGTTATCACGAACGTTCATACGTTCGCGGATAGTACGTGCCATACGTGCAAGACCAACACCAAACTGTGTAGACAATTGTTCTCCAACTGTTCTCACACGCCTGTTACTCAAATGGTCTATATCATCCACATTCACTTTTAAATTGATGAGCTGAATGAGGAATTTAATAATGGCAACAATATCTTCTTTTGTAAGTACGCGGACATTTTCCGGAATAGTAAGATTTAATTTTTTATTCAAACGGAAACGTCCTACTTCGCCAAGATCATAACGCTTATCCGAGAAGAAGAGTTTTTCAATCACAGCTTTAGCTGTTTCTTCATCCGGTGGTTCTGCGTTACGAAGTAATCTGTAAATATATTCAACCGCTTCTTTCGAGGAATTGGTCGGATCTTTCTGAAGTGTATTATATATAATTGTGTAATCGCTGAATTCTTTATCTTCCTTATGAAGAATAATGGTTTTCACATTTGCGTTCAGAATTGTTTCAATGTGTTCATCTGCAATAATTGTTTCACGCTCAATCAACACCTCATTACGTTCAATAGAAACAACTTCTCCGGTATCCTCATCCACAAAATCTTCGACCCATGTTTTCAAAACACGAGCCGCTAATTTTCTGCCTACGGATTTATTGAGTGAAGATTTGTTTACAGGGACTTCATCTGCAAGATTGAACAGCTCAAGGATTTGTTTATCATTTTCAAAACCAATCGCGCGAAGCATAGTAGTAACAGGTAATTTTTTCTTCCTGTCAATGTATGCATACATCACGTTGTTAATGTCTGTAGCAAATTCGATCCATGCTCCTTTAAAAGGAATTACACGGGCAGAATAAAGACGGCTTCCGTTCGGATGGCGGTTTTGTCCGAAGAATACCCCTGGTGAACGGTGCAGCTGCGATACAATAACCCGCTCCGCTCCATTGATAATGAAACTTCCTTTCGGAGTCATATATGGAATGGTTCCGAGATACACATCCTGAATAACAGTTTTGAAATCTTCGTGTTCAGGATCCGTGCACGAAAGACGAAGACGCGCTTTCAGAGGAACATTATAGGTCAACCCTCTTTCAAGACATTCGTCAATAGAATATCTTGTAGGATCAACATAGTAATCAAGAAATTCGAGTACGAAATTATTTCGCGCATCAGAAATCGGATAGTTTTCTGAGAAAACTTTGAATAATCCTTCGTTCTTCCTATTTTCAGGAGTGGTGTCCACTTGCATGAATTCCTTAAAGGATTTCACCTGAATCTCAAGAAAATCGGGATAATCGATCTGATGTTTTGAGCTGGCGAAGTTAACTCGCTGATTTTTCTTTGGTGCAGCCATAAACTTTTTTTTCTAATTAAAAAAATTACGATTTCATTTTTCCAATCTTACTTTTCGCGTTAATACAAACGCAAATAGACCTACCCTGCCTGATGTTATCAGGACAGAGAGGTCTTCAGAAAACTATCTGAAAGCTTATTTAATTTCAACTTCTGCTCCTGCTTCGGTCAATTGTTTTTTCAACGACTCAGCATCTTCTTTTGAGATACCTTCTTTAAGTGGTTTTGGTGCAGCATCTACAAGATCTTTTGCTTCTTTCAGTCCAAGACCTGTAAGTTCTTTTACAAGTTTTACAACTTGAAGTTTTGCTTGTCCTCCGCTTTTAAGTATAACATCAAAAGTTGATTTTTCAGCTGCTGCTGCTCCGGCAGCGGCTGGTGCTGCTGCTGCTGCTGCTGGCTCAATACCATACTCATCCTTCAGTATTTTAGCCAGTTCGTTTACGTCTTTTACAGTTAAGTTTACTAACTGTTCTGCAAGTTGCTTTAGTTCGGCCATCGTTTGTGATTTTTATAGTTGATTAGGTTGTTGCTTTTTTGTTATGTATTAATATGTATTAATTTGTTGGTGCTGCAGGTGCAGTGGGTTCTGTTGGTGTTGTTGGAGCTGCCGATTCTTCTGTTTTGCCGCCTTTTCTTTCTGCAAGTAAAGCGCCAATAACTGTTTTTGCAGGAGACTGGAGAAGACCAATAATTTCCCCTATCATTTCGTTCTTGCTCTTGATATTCGCAAGTGTGTCAAGTTGATTATGTCCGATGTAAACGGATTCTTCTACCCAAGCCGATTTCAACGTAAGCTTATCGCTTCCTTTTCTGAACTCTTTCATGATCTTTCCGGGCGCATTTGCAACCGCAGAAAACATGATGGCTGTAGTGCCTTTCAATGTATCATGAAATGGATCATACACATTACTTGTCTTCTCCATCGCTTTGCTGAGAAGCGTATTTTTAACAACAAGCATCTTGACATCTTTTTCAAAACACATGCGTCTTAACTTGTTTGTTTTCTCAACTGTAATTCCGGAAGTATCTGTGAGGTAGAAATGTGCATTCTCTTTCAGCATCTGCGAAAGAGAATCAATCATTTGATTTTTTTCTTGTTTGTTCATCTTAGAAATTATTAACCAACAATTTTGGAGTCTATCTTAACGCCAGGGCTCATAGTACTGGACATCACGATACTCTTTATATAGGTTCCCTTGGAAGCAGCCGGTTTTAATTTAGCAATGGTTTGGAGCAATTCGTTTGCGTTGTCAGCGATCTTATCCGCATCAAACGAAACTTTTCCAATGGAAGCGTGAACTATTCCTTGTTTGTCAGCTTTGAAATCAATTTTACCTGCTTTCACTTCTTTCACCGCTTTTCCAACTTCCATTGTAACAGTTCCCGATTTTGGGTTGGGCATCAATCCGCGAGGACCAAGCACTTTTCCAAGTGCCCCCACTTTTCCCATCACAGCAGGAGTACAAACAATAACATCTATGTCTGTCCACCCACCTTTTATTTTTTCTACATATTCATCTAGCCCCACATAATCAGCTCCCGCAGCTTTCGCTTCCGCATCCTTATCCGGTGTACAAAGCACAAGTACGCGAACTGATTTTCCAATACCATGAGGCATCGCTACTGTTCCGCGAACAATTTGCCCTTTTGCAATATCAATTCCAAGACGGACGCTCAAATCAACTGAACTGTCAAACTTGGTTGCTGTTACATCTTTAAGAATTTTAGCTGCATCACGAAGGTTATACACCTTAGTGGCATCAAATTTTGTTAAAGCAATTTTTCTTTTTTTAGTCAACTGTGCCATTGTGCTAATTATTTTTTCAAAGGATTTTTCCCGTCTACTGTTATTCCCATACTTCTTGCTTGTCCCGCAACCATACTCATGGCTGATTCAATTTTAAAACAATTCAAGTCAGGCATTTTATCTTCCGCAATTAATTTTATCTGATCCCAAGTTACAGAACCTACTTTTTTACGATTGGGTTCTCCTGATCCTGATTCTATTTTTGTAAATTCTTTTAACTGCGCTGCAACAGGAGGTTTTTTGGTAATGAACTCAAAAGATTTATCGGTATAAACAGTAATGATAACAGGGATCTGTTTATTTCCAAGATCTTTTGTCTTAGCATTAAACTGCTTGCAGAACTCCATAATGTTAACTCCCTTCGCACCCAACGCAGGTCCGATAGGAGGAGCGGGATTAGCAGATCCTGCTTTAATCACCAGCTTTACCATTGCACCAACTTCTTTTGCCATGTTGTTTGCCCCGGCCATAAAGGGTATGGGGACTTTTTTTTAGTTACTTATTTTTTGCCTTTCACCCTTTAGGGTTGGGACATCTGCTTACTGCTTCTCAACCTGCATGTAACTGAGTTCAAGCGGAGTTTTGCGCCCGAATATCTTCACAGTTACTTTCAGTTTTTTCTTTTCTTCATTCACCTCCTCTATGGACCCGGTGAATGTGTTGAAAGGCCCATCTATAATCTTTACCGTATCTCCTACATAAAAAGGAACGCTTATTTTTTCTGTACTTTCCGCAAGCTCATCCACTTTTCCAAGAATACGATTCACCTCTGCAAGGCGCAGCGGGATCGGATCTCCGGTTTTAGTTCCAAGAAATCCAAGAACTCCAGGAATATGTCGGATGATATGAGGAACTTCGCCTGAAAGAACTGCTTCAACCAAAATATATCCCGGAAAAAAATTTCTTTCCTTACTTACTTTTTTTCCTGCACGGATCTGAAATACTTTTTCTGTCGGAATCAAAACCTGAGAAACAAATTTTCCCATTTTCAATCGCTTGATCTCTGATTCAATACTTTGTTTAATCTTTTTTTCTTTCCCGCTGATAGCACGAACCACAAACCATTTTTTTTCATCTGCTTCCTGTTTTGATGATACTGATTTTGCTTGTACAGCAACATCCTCTGTCTTTATTTCACTATGTTCTTTAGTTCCCATTTGATTATCCGAAAAATCCATAAATCATGTCCATAATAAATTTGAAAGACCTATCCATTGCCATTATAACAAGTGCCGTTATCAGGGTTGACACCATAACAATCACTGCACTTGCATTAAGCTCCTTCAATGTTGGCCAAGAAACTTTTGATACAAGTTCATCGGTTGTATCGTTTATATATGCTCTAATCTTACCCATTTTCTTCTTACTTAATTTACTATGCACGGGCGGAGAGGCTCGAACTCCCAGCCCTCAGTTTTGGAGACTGATGCTCTACCAATTGAGCTACGCCCGTATGCTCAGTTGACAGCTTTTCCTACCACTGCTGGCAGGACTATCAGCCACCAACTATTATTTAATAACTTCAATAACCTGTCCTGCGCCCACTGTTCTTCCACCTTCACGAATAGCAAAGCGAAGACCTTTGTCCATTGCAACGGGTTGAATCAATTCAACCTGAATAGTTACGTTGTCGCCAGGCATTACCATTTCGCGTCCTGCTGGAAGGGTACAAGTACCCGTTACGTCAGTAGTACGCATGTAAAACTGAGGACGGTAGTTATTATGGAATGGGGTATGACGACCACCTTCTTCTTTTTTTAGAACGTAAACTTCGGCTTTGAAAATAGTATGTGGAGTGATTGATCCCGGTTTAGCGAGAACCATTCCTCTCCAGATATCTTTTTTATCAACACCGCGGAGCAGAAGACCTGCATTGTCACCCGCTTGTCCTGAGTCAAGTTCTTTACGGAACATCTCAACCCCTGTGATTACAGATTTTAATTTTTCTTCACGCATTCCAACAATCTCGATTTCTTCTCCTACTTTGCAGATACCTTGTTCGATTCTGCCTGTAGCAACTGTTCCGCGACCGGTGATAGAGAAAATATCTTCCACAGGCATCAGGAATGGCTTGTCTACAACGCGGGTAGGGATCGGGATGAAATTATCTACTGCATCCATCAATTCCATAATTTTTGGAACCCATTTTGGATCGTTGTTCAATCCACCAAGAGCTGATCCGCGGATGATCGGCACCTTGTCTCCTTCGTATCCGTAGAAGGTCAAAAGACCGCGGATTTCTTCTTCAACTAAGTCTATAAGTTCAGGATCTTCAACCATGTCAACTTTGTTCATAAACACAACGAGCTTAGGCACACCTACCTGGCGGGCAAGAAGAATATGTTCGCGAGTTTGTGGCATTGGTCCGTCTGTAGCAGCAACAACGAGTATTGCTCCGTCCATTTGCGCAGCACCTGTAACCATGTTCTTTACATAATCCGCGTGACCAGGACAATCTACGTGAGCATAGTGGCGTTTTTCTGTTGAGTATTCAACGTGCGAAGTATTGATTGTAATACCGCGTTCTTTTTCTTCGGGAGCGTTATCAATAGACGCGAAGTCTCTGATCACTGCAAGGCCTTTTGCTGCAAGTACAGTTGTAATAGCAGCTGTTAAAGTTGTTTTACCGTGGTCAACGTGACCGATTGTTCCGATGTTTAAGTGTGGTTTGGAACGATCAAATTTTTCTTTTGCCATAGTTATTAATGATTAAAAAATTAAACGATTGATTCTGAATTAATAAATTTTTTATTTAAAGGGGTGCGAAGATATATATTATTTCCTCACAACCACTAAGTTTTTAAATAATTTTTTACAGAAAAGTGAACTGCATTTCCCTTAGGGCTCATTTGGACGTGGAAGCGTTTTGAAACGACCTTCCTAAGAGGGTGACATTACTTTTTACAGAGCCAATGACCGGAATCGAACCGGTGACCTCATCCCTACCAAGGATGTGCTCTACCAACTGAGCTACATTGGCTTAAATCGAAAAAGAGCGGGAGACGAGGCTCGAACCCGCGACCTGCAGCTTGGAAGGCTGCCGCTCTACCAACTGAGCTACTCCCGCATAAATTAGTGCAAAGTTTAGTTGCTTAAAACTTTAGACTTTAAATTTTTCCTGTGGGGAGACAAGGATTTGAACCTTGGAACTCCGAAGAGGACAGATTTACAGTCTGTTGCCTTTGACCACTTGGCTATCTCCCCAAATCTAAGTTCCAAGTTTAAAATTTATCCAAAGAACTCCTTCAGAGATGTTTAAAGTTGAACTACATGGAACATGAAACATGAAACAAAGAACATTTTCAGAGCCAGCGAAGGGAGTCGAACCCCCGACCTACTGATTACAAGTCAGTTGCTCTACCAACTGAGCTACGCTGGCCAATAAAATTAAAGTTCAAAAAACGAGGTGCAAAAGTAGAAAACATTTCGTTCTATGAACAAGGATGAGAAAATTTTTAATGAAATAAAAAAATCACGCACCAAACTTTGCTGCTTCCCTCTTGCGCGACAAACTCCTTTTTGTTTTTTCTTTTCGCTTTTTCAGCTGCTGACGCAGTGCATCTGTGCATTCATCGGCTGCTTCTTCGAAAGATTGGCATTGGCGTTTTACAAAGAGGTCGTTGCCTGGAACATTCAGTTTTATCTCAACCACTTTATTTTCAGCCGTACTTGCTTTGTCGATTTTCATAAACACTTCGCTACCAATAATAGCATCGAAAAAATGATTTAGTTTTTCTACTTTCTTAGTGATGAGATCGGTGAGTTTTTTGTCTGCATCGAAATGGATGGAATGAATCTGAATTTTCATAAAAAAAATATTAGTGTGGTTTATATTACGCTTTTGGATGTGCTTTCGAATATACGGATTTTAATTTCCCGATGGTGTTGTGAGTATAAATTTGTGTGGCGGCAAGATTTGCATGTCCAAGAAGTTCTTTTATTGCGTTGAGGTTTGCTCCGTTATTTAAAAGATGGGTTGCAAATGTGTGTCTCAACACGTGCGGACTTTTTTTTGCCAGTGTTGTTACCTTATTAAGCGCATCCTTTACAACGCGATATACGGCACCTGGATATATTTGGTTGCCTTTTTCTGTCAGAAATAAAAACTCATCTTTTATCTGAATGTATTTATTCCTCTGCTCAATGTATTCCTTTATAAGGACTATCAGTCCGGAGGTCAACGGGATCAACCGCTCCTTATTTCTTTTTCCGAGAACTTTTATTGTGCTGTTATAATAATTAATGTCGGATTCTTTCAAATTGAGCAATTCGATGCGCCTCATGCCGGTAGAATAAAGCATTTCAATGATCAGCAAATTTCTTCTTCCTTCAAAATCACCTTCAAAAGAAACATCTTCAACTAAAGAGTCCATTTTACTTTCTTCAACAAACACAGGCAGACGCTTTGGATTTTTTGGCGACTGTATCTTATGCATAGGATTTGTATCCAGAAGTTTTTCCCGCAAAAGAAATTTGTAATATGATTTCAGCGTGCTGATCTTTCTATTTACCGAACGAGCCATGATCTTATTTTCCATAAGTGAAACAATCCACGAGCGAATAACGGAATGATTTACTTCCTTAATATCCTCTAGCGAATAAACACTTTTCAGATAAATAAAGAATTGACCAAGATCATTGGAATAAGCAATAACTGTGTGAGATGAGAGGCGCTTTTCGTAGCGAAGGTAATTGATGAAATCCTCCTTGTGCATAGATTAAGGATGTTAATCATTAATCGAAAAAAATGGATTATTATTATTATTGCCGATTAACAATTAACGAATAACCAATAACAGAAATGAATGACCCCGCAGCAGAGCTGCGAGGTATCAATACAAATACATTATACTAAAATAGACGCAATTGATTCTTATGAAAATTTTTGTACGTCCCCTTATCAGTCCCTTGCTCATGAATATATCGTTGAATCACTTCC
>JACRAL010000126.1 GCA_016213435.1 Bacteroidota bacterium | reverse complement strand
GGAAGTGATTCAACGATATATTCATGAGCAAGGGACTGATAAGGGGACGTACAAAAATTTTCATAAGAATCAATTGCGTCTATTTTAGTATAATGTATTTGTATTGATACCTCGCAGCTCTGCTGCGGGGTCATTCATTTTTTTACGGAAGGATTTGAAAATCTCGAAATTTTTACTCTTGTTTTTGGAATCAACATTGCACTCTGCGGGCGTATTTATTTCGGAGTTCTTTCGGAATATCGGCAGGAAATAAATTCACCTGTGAAAAAAGTAGTGGACACCCGCATTGTAAACCACGATGGAGAAAAAATAACTATTGGGAACCAGCAGTTCAAAAGAGAAGATATTCTGCTGGATGCTCCCGATTTCGAATTGCTTCGCGCTGGCGATCCTGTGCGTGTGGAGCATTCAGCAAAATCTCATACTATCTTCAGCGTGAAAAGAATCGGTTGACGGGTGAGCGAATAAATTTACTGCACGATTATTTTAAACCTGAAACTGTTACGTGATTGTAAGCAGTAGGGAATCTGCGTGGAAGCGTCCACATAAAGATTTTCAAGAGAGGAAATATCGCAAATGCTGTTTGGTATCTGGAGCATGGCACCGCTGCCCGAAACATTTAACTCATACAAACTCGAAAGTTTCCCGATTTCCGCAGGGAGTTTGTCAAAGCGGTTTCTTCCAATGATAAAAGTTTTGAGGATGGTTAGATTTCCTATGGAAGGAGGAAGCTCACTTAGTTTATTGTTTGCAAGGGTTAAATAAGTGAGTCCGTTCAGTCTGCCGATTTCCTGAGGCAATTCTGTAAGTTGGTTACCATTCAGGGACAGAACTTCAAGACTTATCAGGTTGCCGATCTCTGGCGGAAGTTTTTCCAATTCATTATAAGAAAGAGAAAGATATTTTAGTTTTTCAAAACTTCCGATCTCGGGAGGAAGCGTTTTTAATTTATTGGTGTTTAATATGAGCGTTTCAAGATTGCCAAGTTTTCCTATTTCTGGAGGAAGAGTTTCGAGTTTGCATTTATAAATTTTTAAAGTCTTTAGATTTTTAAGAGTCCCAATTTCAGGTGGCAGTGTTTTTAAGTTGCATCGCCTGAGTGTGAGCGTGGTGGTGGTAGTGGGATGCGCTAAAGCATATTCAAGATTGTTTTTAGCATGTATTGAAGTTGTATCAGATTTGTCTTTTCTGGAATAGTATACATCGTCATCATTAGCATTACTCGTTTGTTTCATGGACGAGCAACCGCCTATAAGGATTGTTATTGCGAGGAGGTTAGTAAGTTTTCTCATGAATATTTAACAAAGAAAATATTCATGAATTCTTATTTAGGAATAATAAGAATGTGCCGGACATCAATCGTATCTCCTCGTTTTGCATCCACCATAAGGATATGATATCCGAAGTTTGTTTCAAATACATCTGAAACTATTTTTTCTTTTGCTGACCAAACAACAGTCTCAAACTCGGGAACAAATGTTCCGCGAGGGATATTTGTAAACGATCCTCCTTGAGATGCTGAGCCAGGATCCATAGAATAAGTTTTAGCAGCAGTAGCGAAATCTATTTTTCCAGAAAGAATATCTTGTCGGATTGATTCAATTTTTTTCTTCGCTTCTTCTTTTGCTTGTGGGTCTGCTTTGTGTTGAGATAATAAATCCGTCTGTGTAAATCCAACTATGGAAAACAATAATGTACAAGCGGTAAATATTGTTTTCATTTGTAAATCATTTTTTATTTTATCTCATCGCTTCCTTCTTCTTTATTCTGATTCTCATCTTTTTGTTCTTCTGTTTTCTTTTCATCTCTCAGCCCTAAAAACTCCTGTGTTCTTTCTGTGCTTAAGTCCGTACTTGCTTCAGGTGCTTGAGGGATATCTTCAATTTCTTCTGTTGGAGTTTCGCTTGCAAAAGGTTCCTCCGTTGTTTCAATCGTGGTTTCGCTGATAGAAATAACTGTAGGAGCTTCTTCTTCTGTGTTTATGATCTCATCGGCAATGACCGGTGCATCAATAGGTGGAGCAGTGCTTATGGTTTCAGAAATGATATCAGTTTCATCCCTAGCAATTTCATTCAGGATATCATTTGCTTCAGTTACCTCTTTAATTGCCTCGGCTTCACTCATGGTTACAGATGGAGTAGTGGAGATCACTTCTGCAATAGTTTCTGTTTCAATCACAGTAATTTCACTTGCAGTTTCTGTGATTATCGGAACTTCTTCTTCCATTACTTTCGAAACGATAGTACCGTCACCCATGTATTCTTCCAGTCGCTGTTTGCTCGTTTTTGTACGGAAGAAACTCATCGGCTGGTAATTGATGTTCTTGTCCTTTCCGCGGATGAGCATGTGCAGGTACCACTCGCTTTCGCTGTACGAACCAAAAGGTTTTGGCGTCATCGTGAGCAGCTGGTAGCCGAACATTTTTGCAATTTCAGGGAATAAACCGAAGTTGGTATCGTCAATGTTTGATAACTCTTCAATAATGATGAATCGCACTCCAGTGCGGTTCTTATCGCGTTGAATTACAGACATTCTGCCGATGCAAAGAAGCGCAAGCGCTGTGTATGCCTCACCGCCCGAACCGGGATAACGGTTTCCTTGTTCGTCAAATAATCCTACGCGCAAGTCAAAATAAAATTTAGGATCGAGCAGATCAGAAATTTCGCAATCGCCAACATCACTGAGTGTTTTAGCAATGTTAAGGATGAGATGTTCGGGAGAAACTTCATTTTCCGCTGTGATGAAAAGTTTTGCCGACAAACGCTGATGCTTTGCATGTTCGCGCATCCTGCGGATCCAGTCAACAGAAATGTCTCTGCGATCGTTAAAGTCAACCTGGAAATTATACACTCCGCTGATTCGGTTTTCCTTGAAGAAGAAATTTAACTCGGTGATTAGTTTTCTGAAGGCATTGTACTGCACTTCCACTTTTTTGAAAACATCTATTATAATAGTAAGCTGAAGGTCTCCGAATTTTTTTAATTCTTCGTTGAGCCGTTCCAATTCAGGACCTAATCCTTCCAGTCCCATTTTTCCGCAGAGAACATTTACCAGTGTGCGGAAATTGAATTTGTCAATAATGAGCTCAGGGTTTTTATCTCCTCTTGTTTCTTCAAATGCTTCTGTAACGCGTGTGAACTCTTCGTGATATGCTTCCAGCAGTTCTTCGCTTTTCTTTTCTAATCTCAAAATGATATTCTCGTTAAGCTCACCCATAATGAGTGTTGGCTCAAACACAATTCCTGTTTCGGATTCCAGCAGTTGTTTCTTTTCGTTAAATACAACGAGCGCTGCTTCCATTTGCTGTTTCAGGATAGGTTCGCTGCTTCTGTAACCGCGCAATTCTCCTTCTGCAGCTATCATGTATTTCTCGCTCCATGTTTTCTGTTCGTTGCAGGATTTTATCTTCGTTTCAAAACCATTTTTTATTACATCCAGCGCATCTAGTTCCATGTTGGAATAATCTTCCTCCGGAATTTCAATTTCAATATTGCTTTCCAATCTTAGTTTGGTGAATTCATATTCGCAAGTTCCATATGCTTGCTTGGTCGAATTCATTTTATTCTTGATGTCGCTTTGTTTTTTTGCTATTTCAATTGCCTCATGTTCTATCGAGGCAAATTCAAGCTGAAGTGATTCTAGTTTCTGAATATCTTCCCAATTAGTTTTGATGAGTTCTATCTTTTCCTCGTTCAAAGAATTATCTACGGTGTAATTTTCAATTTCATCTCTTTTTTTCCAGATGTCGGTAAGTTCCTGGTTAAAACCAATTTCAGTCAGTTCTGCTGAAAGCCTCTGGATAGTATTCAGTTCCCTATGTGTTTCTTCCAGCGAAAGTTTGATCGCTTTTGTATCTTTTTCTAAAATCGTTTTCAGATTTTTTGTATTGGTAAATCGCTGCTTTTTGACGAGTGGAATAAACTCGCGCACTTCACCGAGGGTGAGCCAGATTCCAAGCCCCCCTCCATCTCCCCCCTTCAGGGGGAGTGCCACGTCCTCAGAAGTCCTCCCTGAAGGGGAGGATTTAGGTGGGGCATCAAAACTACTCAGCATTGCCAGCGGATTCGCAATGTATCTTGTTCCAGCTTCAACTTCTTCCGGTTTTGTTACAGGAAGCTCTTTCAAATACATCAAGACAGTTTCCTGCTCTTTTGTAAGAGGTTTATTATTTTGGATCGCCCAGTGAAAAAATGAATCATCGCGTGTTCCTTCAAAAAGTCCTACCAGCGTTTCCAACTCTTCGATCTGCTGTGGAAGTTCGCTCAGCTTTTCATTGTAATGCCTTGAAGCGGAAAGAAAATCTTCTTTTGCCCAAAGAGACTGTTCGAAATCTGCTAAAGAATAAAGCGAAAGTATTTTATTTAAACTGCTTTTCTTTCCTCTGAAAGATTGCTGCTCGTGAAGTTTGTGCTGTATCTTTTCAATACTTTCGTATTGCGCAACGATAGGATAAAGTCCAGCAATCAGATTTATTTTATCGCGAAGCAAATCGGCAGAAACTTTACGTGCCTGAATGGTGTCATCGCTGAAATCTTTCAGAAGCACTTCGTATTTCTCTTTCATCAGAAGACAAACCTTCTGAAGATTTGTGTAGCAGATGTAAAGCTCCTCGGTAATTTCTTCCAGTTCGTTCTTCTGTCTCAAAAGATTTTTGGTGGAAGTTTCAATATGTTTTGTGTTGTTCTCGTGCCTTGCAAGCGCATTGGTGTATTGCTGTGAAGAAAATGATGCACTTGATTTCAGAAACTCTTCTTTTGCAGCAATACTTTTTTTGTTTGTTTCAAGCAGCGATAACAGTTTCCTTTGTTTCTGCTGAAGTTCCTGTGTGTGAAAATGATTTTCTCTGTACTGCTTAACTAAGCTATGCAGTTGATCTTTCTGCTCTTCAAAGGTTCTTTTTATTTCATCGTTGTCTTCAAATAAGAAGTTCTGCAGACTTTTTGAATTGGTGATGTCAAGGGATTTTGCTCTGGCAAACGACTGAATTACCTTTGAATATGTTTTAAGATTTTCCGGCTTGGTTAGATTTACAGGAAGAATATTGTTTTTATACATCAAATCGTAATACTGCATGATTCCTTCCGTCTGGAAAAAATCCTTCATATATAAGGAATGCTTTTCCTTCATGTGCTTGGAAAGCTCACGCAGGTCATAAATGGTCTTGTTCTCATTCATGAAATCGGAAGGGTGCAGCGGACGGCTGAACGGTGCCAGGTTGCCTCCTTCAAAATTATTGCTTGCCTGTATGATGAAAGGTCGAACCGGAATGCGCGGGGTTTTTGAAATGTAAACACCAATGGTCAGGAACTGTCCCTGTTTTCTTTCAATGTTCAAAAACGCATACGCATACTGGATGTAATCTTTGTTCAATGGAATTCCTTCCACGCGTCTTTCATCCTTTCCGATTCCTTCTGTTCCTGGTTTCCACATGTCGCGCCTCGGAACAATTATCAATTGCATCAAATCGGCAATAATGGATTTTCCAAGTCCGTTTCCGCCTGTAAAGTCGGTTCTCACCGCGTGAAAAAGATATTCTGAATTGTAATGTTGTCTAACACCAACGGTGTCGAGAGAGTAGATTTTAGGATAAGTTGACATAGTGATATATACGATTTACGATTTTTGATTTAGAATTTTTCTTTCACCAGTTTTATTAAATATTTTCTTTAAATGTATTTCAGTTAAAACAATACTCATTACAATTGGCGACAGAATAAAAATTATTACAAATAGAACTTCATTCGTGATTTGAAAAATAACATAGTTGAGCAGAAGGTCAATAGCGAAACTGATGGCTGACAGCATTAAGTAAGTTCTCGCCATGTATGTGTTTGCTTCTTTCGCTGTATCATCGTTTTGCAACGCAAAGGCAGTTTTATAGCCATAAACCCCATTTCTTTTTTTTGGAATAGTTACGAAACATAAAAAAGCTAACCCCATCATCAAAGCACAAACAAAAAATTGCTTGTCCATGGAGATGCCGCTAACTATATGTCTATATTCTAATGGCATTTCTTAAGATGGTAAATTGTTTTCCAGATATTCAGTTAATAATTCTACGTTATTTATTTCTGTCTGATAAAGTTTTGCAATGCGGTCTATGCTTGGCATGATCTCAAAGTGAAGGTCTTCGTAGCTGATCCACCGGATCCAACCCATGCGTTCGCATGTTTGCAGGGTGCGTTCAATTTTTCTACGCACTTCTTCTTTTTCAGTAGGAGTGAAGTTGCGTTTGTTTTCACCGAAAAGAAGTTTCTGCCAGAGATCTTTGTTTTCGCCTTCTTCTGTGATGTAAAGCATTTCATCCCATTTCACTTCCTTGTTCTCAAAGAATTTTTCTTTGTAAAGATTTAATAAAAGAATTGCAAATATTACGAGACGATCATCCAGCGCATAAGTTCTGTCATAGCCAAATTTTCCTTTATTTCCTTCTTCGGGAAAATCAAGAAAGAAATATGATTCGCGTTCGTTGAATTCTTTTTTTAGAACCATGCCGAGAAGTTCCATGTAATATTTTGAGAGACCTTTCTCATAATAATCGTTTACGAAATCCCACAGCTTGAAATCGTTCCCGAAATTCTGAATGTGCCTTCCGCTTCTCAGCGCAAAATCCGTATCGGCAAAATGCTTGCGCGCACGTTCGCTGCTCAGAAATTCGTAGCTGTAATTGTATTCGTAATTGATTGTTTGTTGTGTGTCCGTGTTCTCCATATTCTATTTATTCAGAAAGTTCTGTTTGTGTTGGTGTGAGTTTTAGTTTCCATAATGCAACATTTGAATTCAAAGGCATAATAAGTTTCTTCTCGATATCCAATTGTACATCGTCTCTGTTTTTGTATTCGTCAATCAAGCTGAAACAAACATCTATCGGCACTTCTAGGTTTTGTTCCTTGTCAACAATTTTATCCATCCACTGTTCGAATATCACTTCGCGTCCAAGCTCGATTTCGCTTCGTATATCGCCCATCCACTTGATTGTATTTTCTGCTCGGGCTAATTGTTTCATTTTTTCCAACTCGCTTAATCTCTTGAACTCTTCATCTTCCTGATAGAATGGAGATTCTATTTTGTGATATTCACCAAAGTCAATAACCGGAGGATAAACAAATTTATCTCTGAAATATGGAATTTCTTTTTTCTCCACGTTGTGTGGCAATGCAATTTTCTCATCAACAATTTTGCTGTGTTTCAAAAGCAATAACAGGAATTTTTCAACCTTGAGTTTGTATTGCTGTTTGTAGCGAAGATTGTCGTAGAGAGATTTTAATCTGGTGCGCGCCTGTTGAATTTTATCGTTGATATTCAGCACGCGATTGTCAATGGTTTCAAAGAAGATTATTACTTCGTTGTTTATCCTGTCGTACAGTTCCCAATCTTGGCGTACTTCCATGAAATTAGGTTCCGAGTTTTTAATCTTGTCAATAATATCTTGCTTGAAATGAAGCGCTTTGGTCACACCTTCAGTTTGTTTTCCAAGCTGTTCGAAGATGACAAGGAACTGCCCAATGAGTTCTTTCGGATTTTCTGTGTTTGGTTTCAGTAGGGTTCTGAGCTCGGCTACTTTTTTATCTACGAACAACTGAAGATTATCGGTGTGCGAAAGAATAAATTTCTTTGAAGCGCCATAGTGGTGCTTGTACCAATAGTTGAATTTTTCTATGTCTGTTACATCATCATCTTGGACAGGTAATGTGCGTTTGAATGTGTGAACCAATTCCAGATTCTCATAGTTTGGAGTTACTTCATTCATCAAAAGATTTGAAAACTCCTTGGCGAAAATGGTTAGCTGATAGCGATATTCTTCTCCTATTTTTTGAGTAGTATAAAAGTGTTGGCTTAATCTTTTCGAAATGCTTTCCTTTTGAATTCCTCGATCGCGCTTGAGAAGCACAATAACATCATCCACAGCATCTTCAAAATCTTTTTGAGAAAAGATGTCGTCAATCTCCTGATTCTCAATTTTCTCATGAAGCGTGAGAAGCAGCAGAATTGTTTCTATGTCGCGCGGAACCAGATACTCGAAATCCAAAGCAATGCTTTCGAAAATCTCTGACCGACTCATTAGTTTTTTTATCATATTTCTATTTCTCCTTTAAATACAAATTTTGCCGGACCTTCCAGCCAAATATCGGTAAACGTGTTGTCTTTTCCTCTACGGAATCGCACAGTTAATTCACCGCCACGTGTTAATATCTTGCTGTGATTTTTGGATGTTGAAATTCCGTGAATGGATGACGCTAAAGCCGATGCAGTAACTCCTGTTCCGCAAGAAAGAGTTTCGTCTTCTACACCGCGTTCGTAGGTTCGGACATAAATTCCTTTGCTATTCTTTTCTGCGAGATTCACGTTAATGCCTTCTTTTTTAAATCGGTTGCTGTAGCGAACATTTTTTCCTTCAGAAACAAGATCTGCGTTTCTTACTCCGCTGATGAATTTTACATAATGAGGTGATCCTGTATTCAGTAAGTAAAAGTTTTTTCCGATTTCAATATTCTTAACATCTTTCATCTTCATGCTGATGTTATCTTCGTTCATCTTTGCGGTGTGAATGCCATCTGTTGCGATAAAAGTTGCTTCAGATTTTTTTATTGCACCCAGTTTTTTTGCGAAGGCAACAATGCATCTGCTTCCGTTCCCGCAGAAGGAGCTTTCATTCCCGTCCGAATTATAATACACCATCTCGAAGTCGTATCCTTTTTTGTTTTGAAGAAGCATTAATCCGTCCGCGCCAATTCCGAAATGCCTCTGACATACACCTGCAATTTGTTTTGTGTTCAGTTTTACAATCAAATGACGATTATCAATGAGGATAAAATCGTTCCCTGTGCCTTGGTATTTATAAAACGCAAACTTCATTTTAATTTTGCTATTACCGATGTGTCACTCACTTTTTCAAATTGCTTAAAATCATCTGTGAAGTACAATTTGTAATAATTCTGATTATTCTTCATGAAAAGGCAGTCATCCAGATGAAAGAGTTTAATGATTCCTTCGGGATTGATTCCAAATAATACAATTTTATTTTTCGTCATCTTGTACCCCTTGTAATTTATTGGCGACTGCCAGAATTCCACATTGAACGAAGCAATACTGTTTTTCTTTGTGTTTTTTATTCCGCTTAATTTTTCCAAAAGTGAATCGGACGGATTTTCTGTTTCATTTTGCTGAAGGTTTATTACTTCAAAGTTTTTCAAATTCAGCAGTTCATCTTTTCTTACAACAAAACTCTCAGCGATATTTTGATTTATAGAAGTGTCTTTGTTCGCAAGTATATCATCGTGTAGGAGCGAATCTGCTTCCTCCATCACTTTTCTGACAGAAACTTCTTTTGAATATTTTTTTGCTAGCAATTCGGCAGAGGTCATAGATTTTTGAGGTGTGTCCTTCCGTGAAGGGGCTAATTGTTGTCCGATGTATTTTTTTATGTTTGTTTTATTTTCTTCTTCTGTATTATTTACCTGTTGAATAGAAACAGTATCTTTTGACTTATTCAGTATGCTTGCTTTTTTCAATATGCCATCCATTTTGAAAATAAAGAAACTTGCACCGGCAAGTATTCCCAAAAGGAGTCCCAGAAAAAACAATAATGACTTATTTGACCCCGACATTTTGACAACACTTTTCTCCTGAGATTTTTATAGCAAATCAGAATTGTCGCAAAGTTATTTTAATAGAACTCCTAATTCAAAGGTTTTAAACAATTGTTAGTAATTGGTTTTGAATAAGATTCTGCACTATGTAAATGGATGATTTGAATCGGACAAAGAAAGGTTTAGGTGTTAAAAAATGTTAAAGCTGCCCAATATGGTAACATTGGCAGAATATTTGTCCGATGGAATGCGGACTCGGTACTTTGTTGGAGCGTTAGCAGAGCGAAAACAAAAACAATAATTCCAAAAAATAAAATCTATGAAACATTTAGCAACTATCTTCTTCATTGCGCTGATAGGAGGAGCAACAGCGCTTACCGTTGACCACTATTTGGTCAGAAATGAAAGTTCAATTCAGGCAAATGTTCCGAACAATTATCCCGTGAAGTTTACCGGATTTAACGGAATGGTTCCGGAAGAATCATCCGCTGATTTCATTAAAGCATCGGAAATTTCTTTGCCTGCAGTAGTTCACGTAAAAACGGAGTATGCCCCTCAGCGAAATCAATTATATTTTTATGATCCATTTCATATGTGGGGACAAGTGCAGCCCAATACGCAGCCTCAGGTGGGTTCAGGTTCAGGTGTAATAATTTCGGGTGACGGTTATATTGTAACCAATAATCACGTTATAAAAGGTGCAGACAAAGTAGAGGTCATTTTATATGACAAACGAACATATACTGCAAAGGTTATCGGTAAAGATCCTTCAACAGATATTGCTCTTTTGAAAATTGAGGAGAAAAATCTTCCTTACCTATTATATGCTAACTCGGATGATGTAAAAGTAGGCGAGTGGGTACTTGCAGTTGGCAATCCATTTAACCTTACTTCTACTGTTACTGCAGGAATTGTAAGCGCAAAAGCGCGCAACATAAATATTCTTGAAGATGATCAATCCCGCGATATGAATCCTGTGGAGTCATATATACAAACAGATGCTGCCGTAAATCCTGGCAATAGCGGTGGCGCGTTGGTTAATACAAGCGGACAACTGATAGGTATTAATTCTGCCATTGCTTCCAATACAGGTTCTTATACGGGATATTCTTTTGCAGTGCCTGTTAATCTTGCTAAAAAGGTAGTAAATGATCTGATCGAGTTCGGAAAAGTACAAAGAGCATTTCTGGGAGTGAGCATTCGTGATCTGGATTCGAAACTTATCGAAGAGAAAAAACTGGCAGATACCAAAGGCGTTTATGTGACAGGTGTCTCTCAAAGCGGAAGTGCCAATGAAGCAGGAATAGAGGAGGGGGATATTATTATGAAGGTTGGAGAAGTGGCTGTTAATAATGTGCCCGAACTTCAGGAGCAGATCGGGCATTATCGTCCGGGTGATAAACTCGCGGTAGTGGTAAAAAGAAACGGAGCAGAGAAAACTTTTCCTGTAACACTGAGGAGTAAGACCGGTGATACCATGATTTCAAAAGTAAATGATAATGAAGTTCTTTCGCTTCTTGGTGCAAATTTTGAATCCCTTTCATCCTCTGATATGAAGCGACTAGGTATAGATGGAGGAGTAAAAATCACTTCTCTCGAAGCGGGAAAATTACGCAGTGCAGGGATAAAAGAAGGATTTATCATCACCAGCATTGATAAAAAGAAGGTTGATTCGCTGGATGATGTAAAATCTGCACTTGAAAACAAAGAGGGAGGTGTGCTGATCGAAGGGGTTTACACAAATGGGATGAAAGCGTATTATGCTTTGGGATTATGATTAGAAGATAGGAATCATCATAGGAGTTAATGGAAATCAAAATCGATAGCATAAATATATTTGACAAAAAGAAAAAAAGGTTTAACTTTGCTGGCTTTTTCTACAGTAGAAGACACAAAACAAAATTATGAGACAACTAAAAATTACAAAGTCGATCACGAACCGCGAAAGTGCATCACTTGATAAATACTTACAGGAAATCGGCAGAGAAGGACTTATTACCGCAGAAGATGAAGTAGCGTTAGCAAAGAGAATCAGAGAAGATGATCAGCAGGCACTGGAAGCTCTTGTTCGTGCAAACCTTCGTTTCGTTGTGTCCGTTGCCAAGCAATATCAGAACCAAGGTTTGAGTTTACCCGATCTTATTAATGAAGGAAACTTAGGTCTCATCAAAGCTGCAAAACGGTTTGATGAAACTCGTGGATTTAAATTTATTTCTTATGCGGTGTGGTGGATTCGTCAATCCATTCTTCAGGCGTTGGCAGAACAATCACGTATTGTACGCTTGCCGTTGAATCAGGTAGGTGCATTAAATAAAATGAACAAGACCTTTTCAAAGTTGGAGCAAACCTATGAGCGAGAACCAACGGCAGAAGAGATTGCAAGGGAATTAAATATCCCCGAAGATAAAGTGACTGACACACAACGCGTTTCAGGCAGACACGTTTCTATGGATGCGCCACTTCCTAATGCGGAAGAAAACAGTCTGGCAGATTTGCTTGTAAACCAGGATTCTCCGAAAGCAGATTTTTCATTGATCTCCGAATCGTTAAAAAGAGAAATTGACCGTTCACTTTCTACACTTACAGACAGAGAGCGTGATGTGGTGCGCTTGTTCTTCGGACTGGGAGAACATCCCCATGGTTTGACGCTGGAAGAAATAGGAGCTAAGTTTGATCTTACGCGTGAGCGCGTAAGGCAAATTAAGGAAAAAGCAATCAGAAGATTGCGTCATAGTTCCAGAAGCAAATTGTTGAAAGCATACCTTGGATAGTTAATAAAATGAAAGCATATTTGTATGCCGCAAAGATTAAAACACACATCTTTGCGGCATCTTTATTTAGTATAACCTAAATCTAAAATACTATGGCTATCGAAGCTCTTCCTAAGATGCCGGTTCCGGCAAAAAATGGTTACGAATCAGGTCTTAACGACTGGATCAAACAAGAAAAAGCGGCAATTGAGTTAATCGGAATTATTGGAAACCAGTGGTTTGAAAAATCTGTTGAACTTATTATTTTTCATAATGAACTTACTGACAGAAGCAGCAGCGAGTTGATGAATCTTCATCTCTATGCTCAGAATATTGTAAAGCAGCCCATCACCATTCACGATACACTTTTGCTTGCAAAGGAAATTCAGAAACTTGATTTATCGCCTTCGCGCATTGATATCGGTAAACTCGCATCAGAATGGATATTGGAGAAACAAAAATACAGTAACGATGCGGCAAAATTTATTACAGACAAATTAAAGACATTTATCGGGAAGGATAAACTTGTATTGAGTCCGAAAGATGTGGTGCTGTACGGATTCGGACGCATCGGACGTATTGCTGCCAGAGAACTTATTTCACAGGCGGGAAAAGGAGAACAGCTTCGTCTGCGTGCAATTGTTACGCGCAATTATTCAGATGCTGACCTTATTAAACGTGCGGACCTTTTGAGAACAGATTCTGTTCACGGACCTTTTCCCGGAACTGTGGTGGAAGATTTTGAAAACAAAGCGCTGATAATCAACGGGCATTCTGTGAAGATGCTTGCCGCGAGTAAATTTGATGAACTTGATTATACGGCTCACGGAATTCAGGATGCTTTGTTGATCGATAATACCGGAACTGCACGAGATCGAGAAGGATTGGGTAAACATCTTCTGGCAAAAGGGATCAGCAAAGTGCTGTTGACCGCACCAGGAAAAGGAGATATTCCTAACATTGTTTTTGGTGTGAATCATGAAAAGTTTGACATCAAGAAAGAAAAGATATTTTCAGCTGCATCCTGCACAACAAACGGAATCATTCCTGTTCTGAAAGTAATTGAAGAAGCATTAACTATCAAGAACGGACATCTTGAAACGATACACTCCTATACAAACGATCAGAACCTGCTGGATAACTATCATAAAAAATCGCGAAGAGGCCGTTCAGCGCCTCTTAATATGGTGATCACAGAAACAGGCGCGTCCAGTGCGGTGGGAAAAGTTATTCCTTCGCTGAAAGGAAAACTTACTGCTAATTCTGTTCGTGTTCCCACTCCAAACGTATCGCTTGCCATACTGCATCTTGAAGTGAATAAGAAAACTACCAAGGAAGAAGTGAATGAACTCATACGCAAGGCGGCTCTTTATAGTGAGCTTGTAGAGCAAATACAATACAGCTATTCAAACGAATTGGTTTCTACCGATGTGATAGGAAATCCTTGTCCATCGGTATATGACAGCCAGGCAACTATCGTTGCGGAAGATGGAATACATGTGGTTCTTTATGTTTGGTATGACAACGAATACGGCTATACCAAACAGGTTTTCCGCCTTGCAAAATATCTTGCTGAAGTAATCAGATTGAGGTATTATTAATGCAAAGAACAACTATAGGAATCCGCAAACTTTGATCGGGCGTTTAATTACATAGCATAGGTATCGTTTTGTTTCTATCTTTGCATAGAATTATTCTAAATAAGATGACAAAGATTAGAATTCTCATAGCTGATAACAGTTACCTCATCCGTCAGGGAATCCGCACAATTGTTGACGAAGTAAAAGATTTTTCTTTGCTTGGCGAAGCCGATACCGCCCTTGTGCTTTCTGAAAAACTTCTTCTCTGCCAGCCAGATGTACTCATTATGGATTATACTTCTGCCTATTTTTGCCTTGATGATATTGTGGTTATCAAACAACAATTTCCAGATGTGAACATTCTTGCCATTACCAATCAGAACAGCAAAGCGGTTATTTCAAAGGCGATTCAATATGGGGTAGTGAGCCACTTATTGAAAGATTGCGGGAGAGAAGAAATTATTGAAGCTATTCGCGATACGGCAAAAGGACTTCAGTTCTTCTGCGGGAAGGTCATTGATATTATTATCAAGGAAAAGGGAGAAGACATTGCCCCGTCCCTAAAGACAGCCGAAGGTTTCGAGCGCATCTCCAAATCTCAGAGTCCATTCAAGGATTTAGGACAGAGAGTTTCATGCGATGGAATAAAAGTTTCTGCGCGCGAAATAGAAATAATTCAATTGGTTGCGGATGGATTCAGCAACAAACAAATTGCAGACAAACTTTTTCTCAGCGTACACACCATTACCACCCACCGAAAAAATATTATGAATAAACTGGGTGTAAATAACACTGCAGGGCTCTTGATGTTTGCTATTCGGGAAAATCTTATTCTGAAGGAACAGATGCCTCTTGGATCACATACTCAGCTTGCTTCCCAGAATTAATTACCTCTACCTGTTTCTTGGTATTGATAAATTACCTCTTTTGAGGTATTGCCGGTATTTGCAATGAAAATACTTTTGCCATTGAAAAACAAAGCACACTGCTTTTCAAGTATATGAAATCATTAAACATAAGTCTATTATTAGTTCTGATTATTCTGTCAGTCAGGGTATCAATCGCTCAAGACCGACAGTTTGCGCGCACCTATCAAAGCACAGTGCAGGCGAAAGGTGGATTTGATATTGAGTTCTGGAACACAATGCGTACAGGGAGGGATTATTTCTACAACCGCCTTGATCAGAGATTAGAGTTTGAATACGGAGTAACGGATAAATTTCAAAGCGCGTTTTATCTTAACGCTTCACATTCGGCAATGGGTTCAAAAGACACTTCGTTCACCGGAATAATGAAGGAATCGGAATTCTCTTTTTCAAATGAATTGAAATGGCAGGTATTAAATCCAAACGTAAACAGGATCGGCTTGGGATTATATGCCGAATACACCATCGGTTCAAGCGGAGGCGAACTCGAAGGCAAGCTTATTCTGGATAAAAGAAATGAGAAAAATATTTTCGCCTATAATGCAAGTGGAGAATATGAATTGAATTGGGATGTAAGGAAAGGGAAAACAGAAGTTGAGAAAGAATTTACTTTTGAAAATAATTTGGGATTCATTCACCTGTTTAAACCCACTTTCGGGCTCGGCATTGAAGCATCCAATCAAAATGTATTTATTGATGGAAAATTGCAATATGCGGTTGTTTATGCAGGTCCTACTTTGTATTTAAGTTCTGGGAACCATTATGTAATGCTTAATATATTTCCTCAGCTAACTAATCTGGCAGGAGTTGATAAACCATTAGAATTAAATGACCGTGAGAAAATTCAAATACGATTATTTGTTGGATTTAGCCGCTAAGGGAAAATTTAAAGGGATAAGTTGTAAGGGAATTAGGGTGTCCATGTTTCCATTATTTCTTATTTCCTTATTTCTTCTCTGCTGCACGCCTTCTTTGATGCCGCCCATTGAAACGGATGTGGACATTGCGAGAAGACAATGGAAAAATAGTTCTCTTTCCCAATTAAATGAAGGATATACCCTCTATATAAACAAATGCGGACATTGTCATTACTTGCATCGCCCCGATCAATATCCGGACGAAAAGTGGAATAAGATGCTCCCCATTATGGGAAAAAGAGCAAAGCTGGATTCTTTGCAGCTTGATCTTATAACAAAATACATTTTTACGGCAAAGGAAACCAAATCCTTTTCCCGCAAGAAGTAATTCGAGTTCCTAAAGGCGCAACGTCAATTGCGAAGCAATCTCATAGAACCGGATTGCTTCGGTCGTTCATTCCTCGCAATGACGATTCTTAGATTTTAGGAATTCCCGCTACACCTTTTTCCCTACTTTTGCCGCATGATTTTAGTTGCTGACAGCGGTGCTACAAAAACAGACTGGAGATTTATTGATAAAGAGGGTAACATTCTTTCTTTTTCATCCGCAGGATTCAGTCCGGTTTTCTGGACCAGCAAAGAAATTACTGACGAAATAACAAAGCATCTTCCCAAAAACATCAAGCATCTAACATCTAACATCCAACATCTTTTCTTCTACGGAACCGGATGTTCAAGCAAGCAGCGAAACACAATAGTGGAGATTGCTCTTAAAAAAG
This sequence comes from Bacteroidota bacterium, assembly GCA_016213435.1. Classification (GTDB taxonomy): domain Bacteria; phylum Bacteroidota; class Bacteroidia; order Palsa-948; family Palsa-948; genus Palsa-948. The sequence continues at coordinate 34,428 of JACRAL010000126.1, read as the reverse complement.
TTTTCCCGAGAGCAAAAATCACCATCAATCACGATATCCTCGCTTCCGCCCGTGCATTATGCGGAAATTATAAAGGCATTGCCTGTATTTTGGGAACAGGTTCCAATTCCTGTTATTACGATGGAAAGAAGATAATAGAGATTAAAGGCGGATTGACTTACATTTTAGGCGATGAAGGAAGCGGTGCGCATATCGGCAAAGAATTTATTAAAGCATATCTGAACGAGGAACTTCCTGCACATCTTCACAAAACATTTCAAAACAAGTATCATTTAACGAAAGACAAAATATTTGATGCGGTTTACAACAAAAAATACCCCAACCGCTTTCTGGGTTCTTTTGCAAAATTCATTCATGAGCATATTGAGGAACCTTTTCTGCACGATCTTTTGCGAAATTGTTTTGCGGAGTTCTTTGAGAAAACAATTTGCAAATACGAAAACTATAAATATGTTTCGGTTGGATTTGTAGGCTCCGTTGCTTTTTACTTTAAAAATATTCTGAAAGAAGTTGCAAAAGAAAAAGGAGTTACAATAACCAAGATCATTGAAACGCCTATTGAGGAATTGGTAAAATTTCATTTAAAAGAAAAAGAGTGAAGAATGCCACAAAATCACCAAAACACAAAAGCCCACGAAAAAAAGTTCGATCCAATACCGGAAGAGTTTGAGTTAATTGGAAAGAAAATAGTTGATGCAGCATATACTGTTCATAAAGCATTGGGTCCTGGATTATTGGAGAAAGTATACGAAATTTGTTTTTGCCATGAATTAGCAAAAAGAGGGTTAAAATATTTGCGTCAAATTGATATTCCTATTGTTTATGATGGAATTGCTTTTGAAGAAGGATTAAGATTAGATGTGTTAGTGGAGGATAAAATAATTTGTGAAATTAAAGCAGTAGATTTAATAAATCCAATTTGGGATGCACAAGTGCTGAGCCATTTGAAATTAACTAATAAGCGTTTAGGATACTTAATTAATTTTAACGTGGTAAATATCGGACAGGGAATAAAACGGTTTGTTGTTTAACTTTAGTGGATTTTTTTAGAACATTAATAGCGAAATCATTGCCACAAAAACACTAAAACACAAAATAGCACCAAAAGAAGAAAGCAAAAATGATGTATTGCTTTAGTGGACTTTCGTGTCTTGGTGTTTTAGTGGCGAAACAATATTCCCAAAAAAAACACTAAGCATTAAATTGCGCAAACAGAAAAATAAATTAATATGAACTATATCTTATTTGACGACTCCCGCGAAAACCTTTTGCCGCTCACATTCACGCGCCCTGTGTGCGATATCCGCGTTGGCATTCTCACCATCCGCGAAAAGTGGGAGAAATACTTAAAGGCAAAAACTTCTACGATCACCGAAACTTATCTCAGCGCAAAATACCCTCTTGTATCTGCCAAGAAAAATATTCTCATCAATGGCTCTGTTTGTCCGAACAAGAATCTCTTAAAAGAAATCCTTGCTCTTAAACCCGAAACAGCATTAATGAGCGAAGAAACAATTATTGCTGTAAACACATCAAATCCTCTTGCCGACTGGAGAGGGCTGAGGGTAAGACGGGAAACCAAAGCATTCTCTCTTTACATCAAAAACCTCTGGGATATTTTTCAGAAGAACGGAAAAGCCATAGAAGATGATTTTCATTTGCTCACAGCCGGAAAAAAATCGCAAAAGATCAGCAAGACCAATCAGGTTATTAATGAGAAGAATATTTTCCTCGAGCAAGGCGCAAAGGTTGAATGTTCCATTCTCAATGCCGGCACTGGACCCATTTATATAGGGAAAGATGCAGAAATTATGGAAGGTTGCCTGGTGCGCGGTCCATTTTCGCTTGGCGAACATTCTCAATTAAAAATGGGTGCAAAGATTTACGGTCCCACCACCATTGGGCATGAATCAAAAGTGGGAGGCGAAGTAAATAACTCCGTCATCTTCGGTTTTTCTAATAAAGCGCACGATGGCTTTCTCGGAAATTCTGTGGTGGGAGAATGGTGCAACATTGGCGCGGACAGCAACAATTCCAACCTGAAAAATAATTACGCTCATGTGCGGCTTTGGAATTATCATCAGGAAAAATTTGAAATGACCGGACTGACCTTTTGCGGGCTTATCATGGGCGATCACAGCAAATGCGGCATAAACACCATGTTCAACACCGGAACGGTGGTTGGCGTGAGCGCCAATGTTTTCGGCACCGGATTTCCGCGCAATTTTATTCCTGATTTTTCATGGGGAGGCGCAAACGGGTTCAGCACCTATAACCCTAAAGATGCTTTTGCCACTGCCAAACTGGTGTATGAAAGAAGAAATAAAAAGTTTGACGATACGGAGAAGAATATCCTGAATGAAGTTTTTATGATGACCGAGAAACTCAGGGGGCAGAAATAAGCCCTCCTTGCCCTTGCTGGTCAATGCGCAGCTGATTGTTGTTGTTTGACCACTATTTATGAGCCCTTTACTGATTACTGACTACTAACCACTCACTCAAGAGCTGACTTATCTCATTCCACAGCTCATTTCCCAAGTTCAACAGATGATTTATTTCATTCTCCGAATGCTTTATCGCTTTGGAAACCATTCGTAAAGTATGGAAAACCATCCGTAAAGTATGTGAAACCATCTGTGAAGTATGGAAAACCACCAGTGAAGTATGCAAAACCATCCGTGAAGTATGGAAAACCACCCGTGAAGTATGCAAAACCATCTGTGAAGTATGTAAACTCATCCGTGAAGTATGGAAAACCACCTGTGAAGTATTGAAAACCATCCGTGAAGTATGGAAAACCATTATGAGAATGCGGAAAACCATTGGGGAAACATGGAAAACCATTGGGGAAGTATGGAAAACCATTGGGGAAGTATGACAACCCATTGGGGAAACATGGAAAACCATTGGGGGAATGTGGGAAACCATCCATGAAATTATATGAGTTTTCTCAGATTGCAAACGCATCTGAATTGCTGCAGATGAAAATAGCGGGAAAAGAAAAAAAAGGGTAGGTTTGTAGTGATAAAAAAATAACGCGAAACTCAAAGCCCACCCTTATATCGCTTTAGCACCTTTTTGGGAGGGTAAAGCGATATAAAGGAGTGAAAAGTAGCGGGTATAAACAAGTTAGCGGTCATGCTGCAACGACAGACCGTGACGGGAAAGCTGAAAACCGACACAAGAGTAGGCGACAAAAAACAAATTCAAAATGAAAACACTTTTTACAGTTACTTTCGCCCTGACAGTTGCTACAATTTTCGGGCAGACAACCACAACACCGAAAACAGTCATCGTAACAAAGTATTCCAAAACAGTTCCGACAGGTAAAAAATGGATTTTAGAAGTAGGCAAGACAACAAAAGTACAAGTCACCGATGAAGTTCTGACCTCAGGTGATATGTGTAACGCAATGTTTCTTTCCAATCATAGAATGATTACGAGTATAAATCGTGGCGACATTTATAAAAATGAAGGTTTCGGAATCATTTTAAAAAATCCAGAAAAAGTTCCTTACACCAATGACTATACTTATGAATTGACACCGATTTCTTTCGTTGACAAAACTTTTTCTGTTTACGACTTTCAAAACAAAAAACCTGAAGAAGTTGGGGTAAAGAAATTAATTTTCAAAGCAGGGGAAAATGTTTTTGTAGGAAATTGCTTGGAAAGCATTGAAATGATTGAAGTAAATATGACTGCACAGGAATTGGCTGATGAAAAAAAGAAGCAAGGGGAAGAAATAAAATTAAAATCTGCCAAGGCGAAAAACTATTGCATACCAATAGACCCTGAAAAATATGTGGCCAAAGGCACAAAGCCAATACTTAAAGATAGTTTGATAAAGTATGTTATTTTTGAAAGTCCTGTTGTTGTTTTTCGCAAAAGAAATCAAAAAGGAGGTTACGATAATGTTCATCATTGGGCATTATCATTAACACAAAATGAATTTATAATGGAAACTTCGGGTATGGAAGAAAAATATTCTGTTTTAGGAGCTAAGTATGACGACCAACTGCATATGCAAGAGTTTCAACTTGCAGATGAAACAGGTCAGTTCACTCACAAACTTAATTTGTGTTACAGCAACTCTTCAAATGAATACAGAGTGCTTTTTAGTTCCATTGATAACAAAGACGATTATCAATTTCAATCTGTAACAATTAAAGATAAACAACTTCAAACAAAATAATAATAACAATGAAAACAAAAAATTTAATTTTCTCCGCACTCTTAGTGCTGAGTCTTTCGCAAACGAGCAAAGCTCAATGGCAAAAAACTAATTTTTCTGAGGATGGAAAAATTGACTGCATAGTTTCGAGTGGCTCAAATATTTTTGTTGTAGTTAAAGGTGATTATCCTGGAGTGTTTAAATCAACGGATAATGGTAATAAATGGTCAAAGGTTAACACTTATTCAGGTTCAACACATATGTTTGTCCAAACCATAGCAATAAATGCAAAAAATATTTTTGCTGGCACTTATGAAGACGGTGTGTTTTTATCTACAAATAATGGAAAGACTTGGACGGCTGTCAATAATGGCTTGCCAGAAAAAACTATTGTAAATTCAATGATAGTAAATGGAGAGAATATATTTATTGGAACTCAAAGGGGCATATTTATATCATCCAATAATGGTAGTAGCTGGATTTCAGCTAATACAGGATTACCTTCAAACATTACAATAAATTCTTTAGCTGCAAGCGGAGCAAATATCTTTGCAGGAACTCAACAGGGTATATATTTATCAACTAACAATGGCGGTAACTGGAATGCAGTAAATAATGGCTTGCCAAATAAAATAAATGGAAGTGAAACATGGGTTCAATCCCTTGCTATTATCGGGTCAAATATTTTTGCAGGGGCTTTTGAAGACGGTGTATTTCTATCAAAAGATAATGGAAGCACATGGACAGCAGTAAATACTGGCTTACCAAAAGAATCTACTCCGCTGACTCATAAATCTTCTACTGCAATAATTCCAATAATTTATATGTTAGCAAATGGTTCGGAAATTTTCGCAATCGCTGCACACAAGAGCACATATTCTTATGGCGGTGGAATTTTTAAATCAACAAACAACGGAGCTAATTGGACTGCTGTCAATAATGGCTTGCCAGATGGTATTTCAGTTAATTCATTAGCGATAATAGGAACAAATATTTTTTGCGGAATTACTAATAATAAAGGAATTTGGATATGCCCCTTATCTTCACTACCAAAATAAAATCTTTTTATTTAATAATTTTCCATCCTAAAAATAAGTATTATATTTTTGCATTCGTAAAAAATAGTGGTTATTAAATTCAAAAATAAAAAAATGGAAATACTTGAAATCGGAGACAAAGTAAGAAATAAAAAGTTGCTTACTTACAATGCTCTTGCAATGACTGTAAAAGACATTGATGAGAACAAAATTCTTTGCGAATACTTTGACAGCTCATCGCGGACAGACAAGGAAATTTATTTTGACGCAGACGACTTAGACATTATTCAAAAAGTTGACGGTATTGAAGAACCTTGACTTCACAGGACAAACAGACAAAAAAGCACGAACCGCTAACAGCCGCTTTGCCTCAGCTGGGTTTCATCATCGGTGGACAAATTTGTACTTTTGTTTCGGCAGTCGTCTCGGTCGACAGGACTTCGTCCTATCTCCCAGCCGACTGCAAAGCGGCAAAACGTTACCCACAAGCCCCCGTACGCGCGAAGTTGCACTTCGTGCGCAAGTAAAATATTCCCCGTTGAGCGTAGCGTGTAATGTTCAGCTTTGCGACCCGCTACTCTGTTGTATCCAAACCCTCTCCTATCTATACGCCACATTGTCTTATTGTCTTATTGTCTTTCTTCCCATCAGAGTCTCTTCCGATGCAAAACGTTATTGCTACTATTTCATCCTGCCTCCTCCGGCAAAATATTTTTTGTAATACACTTCGTTTAAATCGTTAACTATTATTCCTGCTTTGGTGCTGGCGTGAACAAACTTGTTGTTCTGCAAATAAATTCCGATGTGCGAAATGTCTTTGGATTCGATCTTAAAGAAAACTAAATCGCCTTCCTTCAGTTCTTCTTTGGAAATCTTTTTGCACTGATTATATAAGGAAGAGGAAGTGCCGCAGAGTTCTTTCCCGAAAACTTCTTTATAAAGAAGGATGGTGAATCCAGAACAGTCAATTCCTTTTTTTGTTTTTCCTCCGTATTGGTAAGGAGTTCCGTACCAATCATCAATGAAAGCATAAAGTTTCCGATCGGAAATATTTTCTTTGTTTACTCCGAGCAGATGAGAATATTTATCTTCAATATTGTTTTTGGAAGAAGAACCGCCTGTTGCCTGATGTTTTGTTCCGCAGCCAAAAACAATAAGTAGAAAAAGGATATAAGTAAATCGGGATAATTTCATTGTTTCAGTTTCTATAAATTTTAATTCTTGACGTCATTGCGAGCGGAGCGAAGCAATCTCACAGAAAAAGGAATCGTTTTTTTAGAGATTGCTTCAGTCGTGCCTCCTTCGCAAGGACGTGTGAAAATACTCCTGTTAATTCTTGTTAATTTTAGAATCGGAATAGATTTTGAAAGAAAGAATGTTAATATCCTCAACGATTATTTTCTAAATTTGCGACCCGTTAAAGGATAAACGTAAAAACATTAAACTTTTTCATCATGGCAACAGCAACATCCGAATCAAAGCTTTTAGAATTGCTTGGTTCAAATGGCGAAAAACTGCTTAAACACACCTGTAAAGGAATTCCCAAAGACCAGATACATCTTCCGGGAGGAGATTTTGTGGAAAGAATATTCTCCATGTCCAACCGGGGCGATAAGGTGATGAGTAACCTGAATAAGATATATAAGCACGGACGGCTTTCAGGCACGGGCTATCTTTCCATTCTACCTGTTGATCAGGGGATCGAACATTCTGCAGGTGCATCCTTTGCTCCCAATCCCGCATATTTTGATCCCGAAAATATTGTAAAGCTTGCTGTTGAAGGCGGGTGCAATGCGGTTGCCTCCACGTTTGGAGTGCTTGGCATCGTATCAAAAAAATATGCAAGCAAAATTCCATTCATTGTAAAAATTAATCACAACGAGTTTCTTACTTATCCGAATAAATACGATCAGATACTTTTCGGCACGGTGGAAAGCGCATACAACATGGGCGCAGCCGCAGTAGGAGCGACTATATATTTCGGTTCACCGGAATCGGCAAGGCAGCTTACTGAAATTGCTTTGGCGTTTGAAAAAGCCCACGAACTTGGCATGGCAACAGTACTGTGGTGTTATCTTAGAAATCCTGCGTTTAAAAAAGACGGAACGGATTATCATAACTCTGCGGATTTAACCGGGCAGGCAAATCATTTGGGCGTTACTATTCAGGCGGATATTATCAAACAAAAACTCCCAACAAACAACGGAGGTTATACTGCGCTTAATTACGGGAAGACACACGCGAAAGTTTACAGCGAACTTTCTTCGGATAATCCAATTGATCTGTGCCGTTATCAGGTTGCCAATTGCTACATGGGAAGAATCGGATTGATAAATTCAGGAGGAGAATCGAAAGGAGCATCCGATCTTTCGGAAGCAGTTACAACAGCCGTCATCAACAAGCGTGCTGGCGGACACGGTTTGATCTCCGGCCGCAAAGCGTTTCAAAAGCCGATGAAAGACGGTATTCATTTGCTGAACGCAATTCAGGATGTGTATTTGAGTAAAGAAATAACCATTGCTTAATAATAAGCCCCTCCTAAATTCCCTGCGGGTGCAACCTGCGGTTGTCCTTCAGGGAGGACTTAATATTATCTCCCTCCCTGAAGGGGAGGGTCGGGGTGGGGCACTTAATTTAGTTTTATGAGTTGGTACAACAGAATAGCAAAGGGAATAACCACCCGCACAAAAGAAAAGAAGGAAACCAAAGAAGGGCTTTGGCATAAGTGTTCTTCCTGCAAGAAGATTCGTCCTGCGGAGGAGCATGTTAATAATTGTCATGTGTGTCTCGACTGCGGATATCACGAGCGCATAGGTTCCAAAGAATACTTTGAGATTATTTTCGACAACAACGAGTTTCTTGAACTCGATGCGGAGCTAACATCTGCCGATCCGCTTAAATTTTCTGATACAAAAAAATATACCGATCGTCTGGCAGATTCGCAGAAGAAAACAGGATTGAAAGATGCTCTTGCTTCAGCAGCGGGAAAAGTGGAAGGAAACGATCTGGTGGTTTGCTGCATGGATTTTGCTTTCATCGGAGGTTCGATGGGATCTGTGGTGGGAGAAAAAATTTCGCTCGCTATAGATTTCTGTATAGAACATAAGGTGCCGCTGATGATCATTTCAAAGTCGGGAGGAGCGCGCATGATGGAGGCGGCTTTTTCGCTGATGCAGTTGGCAAAGACAGCCGCTAAACTTACCTTGCTTGCCGATGCAAAAATTCCTTACATCTCTTTGATGACCGATCCTACCACAGGCGGCATCACTGCTTCATTTGCCATGCTTGGAGATTTACATATTGCCGAGCCCGGTGCGCTCATTGGTTTTGCCGGACCGCGCGTGATAAAAGAAACCATTAAAAAAGATCTCCCGAAAGGATTTCAAACTTCCGAATTTCTGCTCGAACACGGCTTCCTTGATATGATTGTGAACCGCAAGGAAATGAAAGCGAAACTTGCGCAGTTGCTTGCTTACTTTAAGAATTGATTGAGAGTGGTAGGTTGTTGAATTCTACTTTGTAAAATGTGTTTAGTGTAAAAAGCGGAAAAATGTATATTTGCTCAGAGGTTATTCTTTTGTTTAATAAGAGTGAGTATTTATAAGAGTTAGTTTTCTTCCGTGCTACGGGAACAATAATTAGATAGAAATGAGCATTCATTCAATAAGTTTAACAAACTTTAAATCAATTAGGGAGGCAAAGGACATTAGGTTTGAAGCTGTCAATATATTGATTGGACCTAATGGTGTTGGTAAAACCAATCTGATTAGTTTTTTTAAGCTGTTAAACAATATAATGAATAAGAACTTGCAGATGTATGTGAAAACTACTGGCAGAGCGAATAGTTATTTATATTTTGGTGCAAAAAAATCTACCTATCTTGAGGGGGAGATAAGTTTTCTTAATCCAGGAAAAAATCTTTCTAATAGTTATCAATTTAAACTCATTCCTACCCAAGAAGGTGGATTTATTTTTGAAAAAGAATTCAGTAATTTTAACAGAGGTACTACAGCTCTGCCACATTGGACTATTAATTCTTATACACCTAAAGGGTCAGAAGAAAGCAGTATACCCGGTAGTGATTCGTATAGAAATCGATATTTAAAAACTTTTTTCAGGAGTTTGCGTGTTTTTCATTTTCACGATACAAGCCCAACGGCACGTGTAAAAGATTTTTGTTCTGAACACGATAGTGAATATTTGCGTGAAGATGCCAGCAATCTTGCAGCATTTCTATATAAACTTAGTCAAACGCATTCTCAACATTATAATATTATTGAAAAGGTTATACAATCAGTAGCGCCATTTTTTAATCGGTTTGATTTAAAGCCAGATGGTGGCAGTCCGCCAGCAATCAACCTTAAATGGCTTGAAAAAGGAAGTGACAGTTATTTTGATGCAAATCATTTGTCAGATGGAACATTGCGATTTATTTGCCTTGCCACTTTGCTTCTGCAACCAGAGCCGCCAAGCACCATAATTATTGATGAACCTGAACTGGGTCTTCATCCATCTGCTATTCAGAAATTATCTTCCATGATTAAGAGTGCGTCAGTTAAAACGCAAATTATTGTTTCCACTCAATCTATACACCTTGTTGATCAGTTTAGTGCAGATGATATAATTGTAGTGGAAAGAGAAGATAATCAAACTGTATTTAAAAGACAAAGCGAGGAAGCTTTATCAGCTTGGAGGGAAGAATACTCTTTGGGGGAACTGTGGAGTAAAAATGTTTTAGGTGGTACGCCATGAGTAGAGTATTAAACATTTTGGTGGAAGGGCAAACTGAAAAAGAGTTTGTAACCAATCTTATCTATCCTTACCTATTTCAAAACAACATAAGTAATGTTCGTACAATTACTATTGAAACCAGTCCGGGTTTCAAAGGTGGAGATGTTCGTTATACTGCAAGATATAAATCCAATATTCAGAAATTACTTAGAGGGCAGGAAGATTTATTGGTTACATCTTTAATTGATTATTATAAATTAAGAAATGACTTCCCGAAATATGAGGAAAGTCGCTCGTTGGCAGTTCCAGAACAAAGAGTTTCATTAATTGAACAAGGATGTTTTGAAGACATAAATGATAAGAGATTTATTCCATATATACAATTACATGAATTTGAAGGGTTGTTGTTTTCTGATAAAAAAGGATTTGAACAACTTTTTCCTGATCTATCTAATTCAAACAGGAAAGAACTCTTTGAAACAATTGAGCAGTTTCAAAATCCAGAATTAATAAATGATAGTCCACAAACTGCACCATCTGTTAGGTTGTGCAAATTGATACCCAACTATCAAAAACCATTGTATGGTAATATGATTGCTTTAGAAAATGGATTGCAATCAATTTTAGCAAAGTGTCCGCGATTTCGTGCATGGATGGAAATACTTATTCAAAGAATGAAAGCATAATCATCAGGAAAATAGCGCAAGCATTATTTCACCTCAAACCCCAGCAGTTTTTCTCCTTCCATATAAGCTTCCAACTTATCTCCAATTTTTACTGCGCCAATACCAACAGGTGTGCCGGTGTAAATAAGGTCGCCAATTTTTAGCGTGATGAATTGTGAGATGAAGGCAATTATTTTATCGAAAGAGAAAAGCAGGTCGCTGGTGTTTCCTTTCTGAACCGTTTTGCCGTTTATGTCGAGATGAAAATTCAGGTTGTTAGAGTCAATCCTAAATGACCTCCGGTCGCAACCTATGGTTGTCCGAAGGGAAGGATTTTTAAGTGCGACTCCCTTCCCTTCGGGAAGGGCGGGGGATAGGCTTTTCTTTGTAACAAATCTTCCAACAGTAGCTGAAAAATCAAATGCTTTTGCTTTTTCCCAGGGCAATCCTTTGGTCTTCTGCACTTGCTGAATATCGCGGGCAGTAAAATCAATTCCAACAGTTAATTCTTCGTAGTATTTATGCGCAAACTGTTCCGCAATATTTTTCCCAACGCGGTTGATCTTCAAAACTATTTCTACTTCGTGGTGAATGTCGTTTGAGAAATCCGGCAGGTAAAAGGGTTTGTTGTCAAGAAGTAAAGCGGTGTCGGGTTTCAAAAAGAAAACAGGTTCTTCAGGAATTGCAGAGTTCAATTCTTTGATGTGTTCAAGATAGTTTTGACCGATGCAGATTATTTTCATATTGCCTCCTCAACCCCTCCGAAGGAGGAGTTTTTTAGATTTGTTTTTTTTCTCCCTGCAAGTTCTCCCTAAAGGGGAGGATTTAGGAGGGGCTTTTTGTTTTTGCTTTTTGAAATAACTCCGTAATCACTTTCTTAGTATGTAATGAAAAATCTCCGCGCATCATCCAGTCATAATACTGTGGTTCTAATCTGAAAACATCTTCGGCAGACTTTCCTGTGTGTTTTCCAAAGTTGAAGACAACAGTGTTCTTATCGTTGTAAATAAATCTTCCGGCAAAATCCACTCTGCGTGTGCGGGAGGTAAATCCGTGCAAGTAGTCAACATCGCTTTTCAGGTCTGTGTATCTTTCTAATTGCGCTTCAAGGATTTCGTATGTCGCGTTGATGTCCGCCTCTGCGCTGTGGGCATTATTTAATTCTTTGCTGCAATAGAATTTATAGGCGGCAGAAAGCGTACGCTCTTCTTTCTTGTGGAAGATTCCCTGTACATCCACGAATTTTCTGTCTTTCGTATCAAAGTTTATTCCTGCACGCAAAAATTCTTCCATCAAAATAGGAATGTCAAAATAATTGCAATTGTATCCTGCCAGGTCGCAGTCGTTCAGGAATTCGGCAAGTTCATTGGCTGCCTGAGCAAAAGTAGGAGCGTTTTTTACATCTTCATCTGTGATTCCATGGATCTTTGTTACTTCTTTCGGGATCGGGATCGTTGGATTGATGAGAAGTGTTTTACTTTCTTTTCTTCCGCCATCCGGTGGAAAAACTTTCAGGATAGAGATCTCAACAATTCTGTCTGAAGCAATGCTCAGTCCGGTTGTTTCCACATCGAAGAATGCGAGCGGACGAGTTAGGTTTAGTTTTGCCATTGATTATTTCATTATTTGCTCCAACCCTAAAGGGAGAAAATGTTTTTATACGTCCTTTAGGGAAGGGACGGCTGTTATCTGCCTATACTGAAATAAATAAATTCGTGTTCTTTCATCTGCTCTTTGTCGTACAGATTTCTTCCGTCAAAAATAATGTTTGCTTTCATCAGCTTTTTCATCTTTTCAAAATCCGGAGTGCGGAAGAGTGGCCACTCGGTGCAGATGAGAAGCGCATCGGCATCTTTCAGAGCATCGTAATGATCCGCAGCGAAAGTTATTTTGTCTCCAAGAATATTTTTCACGTTGTTCATCGCTTCAGGGTCAAAAGCAGAAACTATTGCACCTTCTTTTAAAAGCGCATAGATATTGTAAAGCGCAGGAGCTTCGCGAATGTCATCGGTGTCGGGCTTGAAAGCAAGTCCCCACACGGCAATCCTTTTTTCTTTGAGATTATTTTTGAAGTGAGATTTAATTTTAGGAAGGAGAGCCGTTTTTTGTTTTTCATTCACGCTCATCACCGCATCCAGAATTTTGAAATCGTAATCTGCATCATCTGAACTTTTTGCCAGCGCCTGAACATCTTTCGGGAAGCAGCTTCCGCCATAGCCGATACCGGGAAATAAAAACCGTTTTCCTATTCTGTCATCGGAGCCGATTCCTGCTCTTACTTTATCTACATCTGCTCCGAGCTTCTCGCACAGATTTGCGATCTCGTTCATGAAGGTAATTTTTGTAGCGAGGAAAGCATTGGCTGCATATTTGGTTAACTCGGAAGATTTTTCATCCATGAAAATTATCGGATTGCCTGAGCGAACATATGGCTTGTACAATTCTTCCATTATTTTTCTTGCCTTATCTGAAGAAGTTCCTATCACCACGCGATCGGGTTTCAGGAAATCATCTACCGCAAAACCTTCACGCAAAAATTCAGGGTTGCTCACCACATCAAATTCTGTTTTGCAATGTTTTAAAATTGCATTACGCACCTTTTCCGCAGTGCCTACAGGAACCGTGCTTTTGTTTATTACCACTTTGTATTCTTTGATGATCTGTCCCAGTTCGTTTGCTGCATCGAGGATGTGCGAAAGATCGGCAGAGCCATCTTCGCCTGGTGGAGTAGGGAGAGCAAGGAAAATTATTTGGGATTTGTCAATTGCCTCTTTTAAGTTGGTGGTGAAAGCAAGACGTCCGGCTTTGATATTGCGATGAAATAAAACGTCCAGATGCGGTTCGTATATAGGAACAATTCCTTCCTGCATCTTTTTTACTTTTTCTTTGTTAATGTCAACGCAGATCACACTGTTGCCTGTTTCTGCAAGGCAAGTGCCGGTGACGAGTCCAACGTATCCTGTTCCAACGACTGCTATATTCATTATTTCTACGAATTATGAACTATGATTTGCAAAATTCTAAAACAGAATCAGAAATATATTTTAGAGTTTCTTCATCCAGTTCCGTGTGCATGGGTAAAGAAATAACCGAAGCGCAAAGCTGATCTGTAACCGGATATCTTCTTCCTTCATTTACTTCATGCTTATATGCTTTTTGAGAATGAAGCGGGACAGGATAATAGATCATTGCCGGAATTTCTTTTGATGCAAGATATTCTTTGAGCTTGTTTCTGTCTGATCCCTTTAAAATTAACGTGTATTGATGAAAAACATGTGTGGAGTTTTTTGCGCGGAAAGGAGTTGTGATCTTTTTATTTTCCGCAAACGCTTTATCATAAAATGCTGCTGCTTTGTTTCTGGCAGAAGCGTATCCGTCAAGATATTTGAGTTTTATTTTCAGAATTGCTGCCTGAATGGAATCTAAACGCGAGTTTACGCCAAGCGTTTCATAAAAATATTGTGTGCTCTGTCCGTGGTTGACGATCATTCTGCATTTCTTGGCAAGTTCGTCATCGTTGGTGTAAAGTGCACCGGCATCTCCGTATGCGCCAAGATTTTTTGATGGGAAGAATGAAGTGGTGCCGATATTGCCAATGGTGCCCGCTTTCTTTTTGCTTCCGTCAGAAAAAATATAATCAGCGCCAATCGCCTGAGCGGTATCTTCAATTACAAATAAATTATTTTTTTTGGCGAGAGCAAGGATCGGTTCCATATCAGCGCATTGTCCGAATAAATGCACCGGGACAATGGCTTTTGTTTTTTGGGAAATCGCTTTCTCGATTTCTTTTACATCAATATTGAATGTGTTCGGATCAACATCCACAATGACAGGAACAAGTCCGAGGAATGCGATGGTTTCAACCGTAGCTGCAAAAGTGAAATTGGAAGTGATGACTTCATCTCCTCGCTGCAATCCGAGAGCCATCATTCCGATCTGAAGAGCATCCGTTCCGTTGGCACAGGGAATTACGTGCTTTACTCCAAGATATTTTTCCAGGTCAGATTGAAATTCTTTCACAGTCGGTCCGTTAATGAAACGTGCCGAAAGAATTATTTCCTGAATGGCGGAATCTACTTCTGTTTTGATCTTTTCATACTGGCTGACAAGGTCAACCATCTGAATATTTCTGCGTACTTTTACCATTGTCTACTAATTACAAATTTAAGACACGAATGTACGAATTACAGGTGAAACCAAATTATAAAATCTCTTTCTCTATTGTCTGTTGTCTATTGTCTATTGCCTGTTTTTCTCATGCGCAGACGAACGTAAAAGATTCCACACTGACCTTTTCCATGGCGCGATTTTCCTATGCATTTCAACTGCCCGGGGAGAATTTAGCGAAGCGGTTTGGAAATAATTCCAATACAGGGTTGGATTTCTCGATCAAAACGAAACGTAATTTTATTTTTGGCGCTAACGGAAGTTTGTTATTCGGAAATCAGATCAACGAAAACGGAATACTTGACAGTTTGAAAAATTCAAGCGGTTTTATTATCAATCAGAATGGAATTCCTTCCACCGTGCGCTTGTTCGAACGCGGATTTATTGTTTCACTTTACTTCGGAAAAATGTTTCATGTCCTTGCTCCGAATCCTAATTCCGGAATTGTTATTTACGGAGGTACAAGCTATATGTACCATAAGATAAAGATCAATGATATCGGACATCAGGCGCCACAATTAACAGATGGCTATCTGAAAGGATATGATCGTTTGTCGGCTGGCTTTGGCTTGCATGAATTCATTGGATATTTTTATTTAGGGAATTCGCGAATTATAAATTTTTTTGGTGGAATAGAATTGATTCAGGGATTTACAAAAAGTTTGCGGGGATATAATTACGATCTAAGGCAACCCGATACTGCTTCGAGAAAAGATTTTTTTTATGGGCTGAGAGTAGGGTGGATACTTCCGCTATACAAAGCACTGCCTCAACAATTTTATTATTACTAAGGCGTGACTTTCCTCTACCAGATATTTATTCATCTTTTTAGTTTTTCTATTCGCATTGCTTCTTTGTTCAATAAGAAAGCAAGGTTGTTTGTTGGAGGAAGAAAAGATATTTTTGAAGAATTAAAGAAGAAAATCTCCCAACTCCCAACTCCCAACTCCCAACTCATCTGGTTTCATTGCGCTTCTTTGGGTGAGTTTGAGCAGGCGCGACCATTCATTGAAGAGTTCAAAGTTCAAAGTTCAAAGTTCAGAGTTTTGATTACTTTTTTTTCTCCTTCAGGATATGAGATCCGTAAAAACTTTTCCGGGGCGGATTTTGTTTTCTATCTGCCGATGGATGCGAAACGCAATGTGAATGAATTTCTTGACATCGTCAATCCTTCGCTTGTGTTCTTTGTGAAATATGATTTCTGGTACAATTATCTGAGTGAACTGCATGAAAGAAAGATTCCAACTTATTTGCTGTCAGCAAATTTTCGTGAGGAACAATTCAAAGGCGTGTATGGAACTTATTTGAGAAGAGTTTTGAATTTCTTCACGCGTATTTTTGTTCAGAATGAATCGTCCGAAAAAATCCTGAATGCGCAGCAGATTAAAAACGTTGTGGTGAGCGGAGATATGCGCTATGATAAAGTTGTTCAGGCTTCATTAAATCCAAAGAAGATTTCTTTGGTGGAGCATTTTACCTCATCCCACCTCAGCCCCAACCCTTCTCCCGCCTCACCCCCGACCCATCTCCCATGGGAGAGAAGCGAAACAGCCAAATGCAAGGTTGTTGTTTGCGGAAGCACATGGACAAAGGATGAAGAAATTATTGCAAACTGGAAACAAGAAACCGGAGAATGGAAACTGATAATTGCACCACACGAAATAAACGAAGAACATATTCAAAAAATAATTTCCTTGTTTCCTGATTCTCTTCGTTACTCAGTTGTCAGTAAAGAACCTGTTTCCACTGCGCTGGATAAATTGGAGGATGCGAAAGTGCTTATCATTGATAATATCGGCATGCTTTCAAATCTTTACCAATATGCCGACATTGCTTACATAGGCGGAGGTTTTGGCTCAGGCATTCATAATATTCTGGAAGCAGTGGCTTTTGGCGTGCCTGTGATCTTTGGGCCGAAGCACCATAAATTTCCGGAAGCAAATGAAATAATAGCGCAGGGTGGGGGATTCTGTATTTCTAATGACAATGATCTTAAAAAAACGATGGAATTACTTCTCTCGGATGAAAAAATACTCAAGATGGCATCCATGACCTGCAGAAATTTTGTGGGGCAGAGAAAAGGAGCAACGGAGAAAATACTTGCCAACTTGCAGATATTGCGCACTAAGACGAACGTAACGATTGCTGGGTAGTGTCTCAGTTTGAATTTTTCTTTGTGACCTTTGTGTGAATTTCCTCTGTGTTCTTTGTGGTTTCTGCAATTCTAACAGCCATTAACCACAAAGGACTCAAAGAATCAGCCCACAAAGAGCGCGAAGAAATCTTAAAATGAAACTGAGACACTACCGATTACTGAGAGAGTTGCCTAAGATTGATAAACAGCCTACTGTGTTTTTGTTGGGGAGGTGATGCGCGAAGGATGACCTTTGCCTACTGCGACTTCTTTGGATTAGAATTTCTAAATGATTTTTATTTGTATGTATTGTATTTTGATGCTATAGCTTCTTTAGATAAAGCAATTTTATAAATTTCTAAATTATCCATAGCTCCTTGAAATCTACAACCTGTAGGATTCCATTGATAAAGACCAATTCCGATAGGTTTTGATGAATTTAATATAGTTTTACCGGTTAACACAGAATCTTTATCTAATTTTCCATCTACATATATCTTAACTGAATTTCCGTCCCAAGTAGCTGCTAAATATTGCCATTTATTAGCAACGATAGGTGTGTTTCCTTCGAGTAAAAAATAATCAGAAGAATTAAAGTATAATACAATTCTAGGTTTACCTCCCCAATAATCAAAACTATAAGGACCTCCGCCATTAATATCCATTTGCTTCTGAATTAAATATGCACTATTTGTTTCCGGTTTAATCCATATACTAAATGTGAAGGAAGATTTTAAATCATATAAATCATTGTCTGCACTTGTAATAGATGAAGTTACACCATCAAAATACGCAGATCCTTTAATGTTGCCTAACGAATCTTTTGTATAAGTAATATTGTTTCCAGTCATTATATTTTTATTTCCACTTGAGTCCGATATCTCATTATTAAATTTCAAACTTAATATCGTATTATTTGTTGGTGTTGGCGTTTGTGGTGTCTGTGGTTCAGAATCTTTTTTCTTGCAGGAATAATTAAATATTAAAATTATCATCACAAGGAATAATATCTTTTTGCTTAAATCCATTTTTATGTTTTTTTTATAATAAGATTATATGGTTTTTAGTTTTGTGCAATTCGCTTGCAAATACTTTTTGCATGAAGGTAAATTTACAAAATCATTTCACTTCCCCTTGCTCAGCCAGTTGTTCGCCTGAACCAGCAGCGCGTTTTCGCGTTTCATGATTGCCATTTCTTTTTCCAGTTCCTCCAGCTTTTTTTTCAGCGCATCAAAGTCCTTAACATTCACTTTGGCATAGTGCTGAAAAAAATCGTAATCCAATATTTTGCAGATCTTGAGAAGAAGGCTAGTATGCAAATGCTTCCGCCTGAAAATCACGCTGATGTATTTAGGGTGTTTGCCCAGTTCTTTAGCAAATTTTGGCGGACGCATGCCGCGCTCGTACATTTTATAGCGGATCATCCGCCCGCAATGTATTTCCTCCATGGCGTGTTGTTTTTGTTTGATTATGCAGCAAATATAGAGAATTAATACTGAAAAATTTAAAATTAGTCATTAAAATAGCTTTATCGTTTATTGTAATTACTTTAATAGATAATATAATTGCTTGAATAGATAAGTTATTTACTTTAATAGAATATATTTTTTCTTTAATAGATAATTAAATTACTTGAATAGATAATAGATCATATTGAATAGATAACACAATAGCTTTAATAGTCAAGTTAATTACTATATTAATTTAGTAAAATCTATTAATTTTTTAATTATTAACGCTATAAGTAAAGTAAATTACACTCTTATTCCAATCACCAGCACATCATCAATCTGCTGCTGATCACCCAGCCATTCGTCCATGGTGGTTTCCAGAATAACCTTGTGTTTGTTCATCGGCACAGATTGCAGGGAAATTAAAAGGTCTTTAAATCTTTTCTTGGTGAATTTTTTTCCTTTCTCCCCGCCAAACTGGTCGGCATATCCATCCGAGAACAGATAAATAGTATCGCCTGCTTCAAGAAGCATTTCGTTGTTTGTAAATGGCTTTTCGGTGCCGAGATAAATTCCAATCGGCATTTTATCTGCGTTGATCTCAATTAATGCACCTTTTCGTAAAATGTATAAGGCATTGTTAGCACCGGCATAAGAAAGTTTAACGTTCATTTTTTTACCATCCAGCATTACTTCCAAACTTACCAGCGACATGTCCATGCCGTCTTTTTGCTCTCCTTCCTGTCCTGTTTGCCCCAGCGATTTTATAATTCCTTTTCTCATGGAGTCGAGCGCGTTTCCGGGATGCGTGAATGCTTTTTCAAGCAATACTTCATTAAGAAGAGAATAGCCAATGAGCGACATAAACGCCCCGGGTACACCGTGACCCGTGCAATCGCAGGCAGCTACAATGAATCTTCCGTCTTTTTCTGCAAACCAGTAAAAATCTCCTGCAACAATATCTTTGGGCCTGTAAAGGATAAAACTTTCCGGAAACCTGCTGCGCATCAGTTCTTTTGGAGGCAGGATGGCTTCCTGAATTCGTTTCGCGTAGTTGATGCTGTCTGTGATATCGCGGTTTTTGTATTCGATCTCTTCTTTTTGTTTTACAACTTCTGCGGTGCGCTCAAGGATGATGCGTTTTAATCCGCGTGTGAAAAAAGTAACCACACCCCAAATAAATCCTGCTGAGAAAAGCACATACAGCACATAGGCCCACCACGTTCTGTACCAGGGCGGAAGAATCGTGAAGGTATAAACTGCTTCTTTGCTTTCCTCGTTGAAAACATTTTTTCCTTTTACATGAAAGGTGTAGGTTCCTTCCGGAAGGTTTGTGTACACGGCTTTTGTTTCGTGCTTCCAGCTGTTCTTGCCGTTGTCAAATCCCTCAAGGTAATATTGATACTGTTCGGCTTCTTCATTGATGAAATCGAGGGTAGAAAATTCGAAAAGGACAGAATTATTCGAATAGGAGATGACAGATTGGAGCGATGGGTTTTGAATCAGTGAACTTACTTCGGAGGAATCAAAAAAAGTTCCGTTGAAAAGAGTGTCGTCATTTGCGGTTGTTACTCTGCGGATAATAGAACTTGTTTGATTGTGGCTGCCGTTCACAGTTGCATCGTGACGGAACAGCCCCGCAGCTCCGCCAAACCATGTGATGCCATTGTCATCGTTATAAATCGCATTAATGATTTCATTCGAATAAGGAAGGAAATCAGTAGTGTTCCATGAGTAAGTTTCGTTCTTTTCTTTTTCCAGAAAGCCAAATTCAAATTTATTTTTTTTCGGAAGATAGGTTTCGAGCCAAATATTTTCAGATTGATCATCTTTTGAGATGCGGTGAATTTTATGGGAGCCGTCAGCAAGTCGGTTGCCGAAAGACGTATCCGGAGAAAAATCATTTGTTGAGAATTTATAAAATCCCTTTTCTGTTAGAAAAAGGATTTTATCGGAAAAATTTTCGAGCCCAACAATTCCGCTTGGTAATCCCGATGCGGTGTCGTACTTCGCATAGGAGTAGGATTTACTATCGCTGTTTTTACGTATTCCTTTTGAGCTGTTATTAAAAACGAGCCTGATTACACCATTATAACCCATCCAGACAACTCCGCTTTTATCTTCTCTTATAGAGCGAATACTTTCCTTGATTTCAGGAATGCTTCCTTCGTCATTCCATTTTTTGCCATCCCAATAGATGGAGGCAAAGCCGTTGTCGTTGCCTAAATAGATTCGAGAGGAATCAAATTTGGATCGGTACATTGTCCATGGACCGTAAGGAAAGAGTGCTGAAACATTATTTTCTGAATTGATAGAATATATATATCCATTGGAGGCAACAAGAAGCGAGGAGTAATTGCCGCTTTTGAAAGAAAGCAGATCCCAGCACTGTTCGTTGATGGAAGGTATTTTTTCGAACGAAGCAGTTGTAGGATTACTTTCATTGGTTACAGTGCCTGTGTGCAACATACAAACTCCCTGTTCTGTGGAAACATAGATCTTGTTATTATGCCTTACAATTGACTGAACGGTTCCGCCTGGTCCGTTCTTGCCGGAAAAATAGGTGATGGGCGAATTGATAGCCACTCTGGCAATGCCGTTGCTGAGCGCCAGCCACATGTTTCCGGACGCATCAATATATTGTGAATAAATTGTTTCATCCTGCAGCCCTACATCTTTATTTAAAAAGTTTACAAGAGTTCCTTCTGAATCAACAATGACAGATCCTTTTGTGATCGTTGCAATTGAATATCCTGCATCAGTTTTCAGCAGGTGATAGCTGATGTTCTTGAGCAGGAAGGAATCAATCTGAGTGCGAAAATGTTCCAGCAGAAAAGACGACTCTCCCTTCAAAAGGTTCCCTTTGGGCACCTGTTTCATGATATATAAACCTTTCTTTCTTGTGCACAATAAAACATCTTGCGATGAATGGTCTTTCGGATTTTTCAAGAAAGGAATCATGGCATAAATACCTTCTTCTGAAAACTCTTCTCCTCCTTTCAGCGCTACAATATCATCGCCCACAATTTCCATGAGTCCTATTTCACGCTGCCTCACAAAGAGATGATCGTACACTTTAAAAATCCGGTGAAATGATTTTTCCGCGTTCCATACTTTCATTTTTTTTCCGTCCCACCGGAAGATCTTATTATCTGATTGGAAAAATATTCCTTGCTTGGTTATCTGTGTGCTCCATACATGTGAAACCCCCCGATCTTTCTTTTCTAAAAGGGGAAGCATGGAGATGTAGCGCATATTGCCGGATGAATCCGGTTTGAGGTAACCAAATTCTCCTTCTGCTCCAACATAGATTTTTCCTTTGTCATCTATTGCGAGAGATCGGATATTAGTTTCGTTGGAAACTTTAATCGTCCTCCATGAAACGCCATCGTATTCAAGAACGCCATCGTTATTTCCAAAATACATTACGCCTCTTTTATCCTGAACGATTGCCCAGTTTTGAGGAAGAGCACTGTATGTTTTTGTAGAATAATTATAAATTGGGTAAAGTCCTTTTTCTCCTGTAAAAACAGTAGTTCCTTTTTTTTGAGGATGGTTATCGCTGCGTGCGCGGGATTTGACAGATTGGGAGAATGCAGGATTGCAAAAATGAAATAACGCAAGAATAAAAAGGGTTAAAGTGCGAGCGTGTTTATTGCTTGAGGGAAACATGGCAGCAAATATAGAAAAGATGAGTCGCATGAGGCTTCCATTTAAGTTTTTTTAACAAACGAAGTTATAAAAAGAATATTAAATTTGCCACTCGTAAATGAACTATTAAAATATTTCTCATGAAAAACAAAATTTTCTCTTTATTTATCATAATTCCGATAACTATCGGGACTGTATCCTCACTTGTTCTTGCTCAGACTCGCAACAACGATGCTTTATTAATGACCATAGGAAATGATAAAATAACTGTTGGGGAGTTTGTTAGCGTTTACAAAAAAAATAACTCCAAAGAAAGTACTCTCGACAAAAAGGCGCTCGAAGAATATTTGAATTTATATACCGTGTTCCGCCTGAAAGTGAAAGAGGCGAGAGAAATGGGAATAGACACCACCAAGGCATTTAAGGATGAATTGACAGGATATCGCAAAACACTTTCTGCTCCTTATCTTACGGAAAAAGATGCGATAGATAATCTTGTCAAGGAAGCATACGACCGCATGCAGTGGGATGTCCGCACCAGCCACATTCTTGTAAAAGTTGATGCAGGTGCTTCTGATCAGGATACGATGGATGCTTACACCAGAATGTCTATCATTAGAGATTTTCTTGCCGGAAAAGGAAATCCTGCCGCATTTAAAAAATACGAGGCAATGGTTAAAGCTAATCTGAAAATTTCCAAATTATCACCTCCTGCCGATACACTTGCTGCGTTCAATAAATTGAATCCTCTCAGAGCCATGTTTAAACTGAAAGGACATGACTTTGTTTCTGTTGCAAAAGCAGTTTCAGAACACGCTTCAAAATCATCAGGCGGAGATTTGGGTTATCTCACCGGATTAGCCGGAATGGGATATCCTTATGAGTATGAAAACGCAGCATACAAAGCAAAACAGGGAGAAGTCTATGGCCCGGTTCGCACCGCAATGGGTTATCATCTTATTGTTGTTACCGACAAACGCCAGCACAAGGAATTGCATCTTGCTCATGTCATGCTTCTGTTTAGAAAAAACATGTCGCATGAAGATTCAGTGAAAATGAAAATGAAAATAGATTCTATTTCAATGTCTTTAAAGAAAGGGCAGCCTTTTGAGGATCTCGTTAAAAGATATTCTGACCACAAAGAAACCATCAAGAAAGGCGGAGATATAGGATGGGTTGCGTTTTCATCCAACTATCCGAATGAATTCAAAGATGCTGCATTTTCGCTGAAGGATAACGGTTTCATCTCAGATCCGGTAAAAACACGTTTCGGTTGGCATATCATCAAGCGTCTTGGAGAAAGGGGCTTGCCTCCGTTTGATTCTCTTAAATCGGACTTGAAGGTAAAGGTTCAGAAAGATACACGAAGCAGTGTGGCGAAAGAAATGCTTCTTTCAAAACTGAAAACACAATATGCTTTTAAGGAAGATATAAAAGCGCGCAATGAGTTTTATAAAGCGGTTGATTCCACGTTGTTTACAGGAAAATGGAAAGCGGAAAAAGCATCTTCCATGACTAAGCCGATGTTTTGGGTTCTTGGAAATCCTTATACCCAGCAGGGTTTTGCAAAACACATGGAAAAAAATCAACGTGGAGGCGGGCAGAAAAATGCCTCCAAAATCATAAACTCGAGTTACAAGCAATTTACAGAAGAGACATTGCTTGCTACAAAGGAAACTCATCTTGAACAGGATTTTCCGGAGTTTAAAACACTGATGGATGAATACAGAGACGGAATTCTTCTTTTTAATCTGACAGATCAGAAAGTTTGGTCAAAAGCAATTAAAGATACTTCAGGCGCAAAAGAGTATTATGAAAAAAACAAAAATCATTTTATGTGGGAAGATCGTCTGGATGCGTCTGTTTACACATGCAGGGATGAAAAAAATGCAGATAAGGTGAGAAAGATGATTAAAGGAAACAAGAGCGACAAAGAAATCCTGTCTGCGCTGAATAAGGATACTGTGATTAACGTATCCATCGAGAGCAAGACCTTTTTAAAAGGAGATAATGCCATGCTTGATAAAACAGGATGGAATCCCGGAACGACTGTAAACGAAACGGTGAAAAATAAAGTTGTATTCGCCAACATCCGCAAGATAGTGAAACCCACTCCCAAAACATACATGGAAGCCCGCGGACTTGTTACAAGCGAATATCAAACATGGCTTGAAAAAAACTGGATTGATTCTCTGAAACAGAAATATCCTGTTACGATAGATAAGAAGGTATTAGATTCAATTCAGTGAATCAGCAAAAAACGAATTGGAGATTGAGAAACATTAATTATTTATTCTCCATTGCTAATTTGTTTTTCTGCCTACTGCTTTCTGCCTACTGCCTACTTGTTGTTTGTTCTTCCTGCGGAAGCAAGTTCTCTCAAAAACAAAATGAGAAAGCTGTAGCAAGGGTGGGCGATGCGTATCTCTATTCTTCTGTTCTGAAAGACCTTTTTTCGAAAGACATGGATAAAAAGGATAGCGCTGAAGTTGTTCGCAAATACATTAATAATTGGGTGCGGGAAACACTTTTGCTGCAGCAGGCGGAAAAAAATCTTACCGATGAAAAGAAGGATTTTGAAAAGAGGGTGGAAGATTACCGCAAGTCATTGATCACGTATGAATACGAAAGCGAACTTGTAAAGCAAAAGTTGGATACGCTTGTAAGCGATGAGGAGATTCAGAAATACTATGAAGAAAATAAAAGTAATTTTGAGTTGAAAGACAATATCATTAAAGTGGTTTACGTTAAGGTCAGAAAAAATGCCCCAAAGGTTGACAAAGTGAAAGAATGGTATCGTTCAGATGTTCAAAAAGATAAGGATGCACTTGCAAATTACTGCTATCAATATGCCGAAAATTTTTTCCTGGACGATAATACATGGCTTCTGTTTGAAGATGTGCTGAAAGAGATACCTATGAAGCTTTATGATAAAGAAGCATTTCTTCAAAACAACCGCCACCTTGAAACTCAGGATTCAGCGCATTATTATTTTGTGGATATAAAGGGGTTTATGACCAAGAATAGTATTTCTCCTCTTTCGTTCGAGAAAACAAACATACACAGCATCCTCCTGAACAAGCGCAAAGTTGAGTTGATAAAACAAATGAGAGAAGATATTTACAACGAAGCTCTAAAGACCAAATCCTTTGAAGTGTATGAATAATAAAAAGTCCAAGCCCCTCCTAACCTCCCCAAAGGGGAGGAACTTATACGCACATCTCCCGCTCCGCGGGCAACCTTCGGTTGTCTTTGGGAGGATTGGGGTGGGCTTCTTATTCCTCTTTCTCCTTCCCTTCTGGAAGGGAGGGGGATGGGCTTCTGCTCAGGTAATTGACCAGGTAATCGCAGTGGTGGGAGGCAATCCCGTTCTTCTGAGCGAATTAGAAGCAAAGGTTGTTCAGCAAAAAATGGATTCGACTTCCAAGCGAGTTGTTGATCGTTGTTTTATTCTTGAGGAGTTGCTTTTTCAGAAGCTCCTTCTGGCGCAGGCAATCAAGGACAGTGTGGAGGTAACGGACGAACAGGTGCAGGACGAACTTGAAAGGCGTTTGCGTTATTACATCTCGCAGTTTGGTTCTGTTCAGGCGTTTGAAACATTCTATGGAAAAAGCGTAGAGAAATTCAGAGAAGAGTTTAAGGAAGAGTTGCGCGATGTATTGCTTGTGCAGAAGATGCAGGCAAAAATTACCGAAGGCGTAACCGTTTCCCCTTCCGAAATAAAAGCTTTTTTTGATGCCATTCCTAAAGACAGCATTCCGCTCATCAGCGCGGAGATAGAAGTAGGGCACATTGTAAGAAATCCGAAAGTAAATCCTGAATTGAAAAAGTATGCCAAAGAAAAAATAGAATCTATCCGCAAGGAGGTTCTTGCAGGAACAAAAAGTTTTGCTACTGCTGCCATTCTTTATTCGATGGATCCCGGTTCTGCCCCAAAAGGCGGGTTATACTTAAATATTCAGCGCGGTACTTTTGTTCCGGAGTTTGATGCGGTGGCATTTAAAATGAAAGAGAAAGAAATATCGGAAGTGTTTGAAACGGATTATGGCTATCACTTTCTCATGGTGGAATCCAAGAGGGGAGAAGAGCTTGATGTGCGGCACATTCTTATCATTCCTCAGCCATCACCGGATGATTTGAATAAAGCAAAATCCTTTCTCGACAGCATTGCTGATCTCATCCGTAAGGATTCTATCTCGGTTACTGAAGCAGCTTCGCGTTTTTCGGACGATGAGGAAACAAAGCACAATGGCGGCTTGATAGTAAATCCTACCACAGGCACTACCAAATTTGAAATGGATCAGCTCAGCCAGATAGATCCCACTCTTAATTTGACCATTGCCGGTTTAAAAACAGGCGAACCTTCGGCCTCATCAACTACCCAGACGCGCGATGGCAAACCTGCTTTTCATGTTTTATATGTAAAAAGCCGCACCGAGCCGCATCGTGCAAACCTGAAAGACGATTACCAGCGCATACAGGAAGAGGCGCTTGCAGAAAAAAAAGAGAAGGCAGTTACTAAATGGATAAAGAAAAGAATAACTACCAATTTCATTCATGTTTCGGATGAATACAAAAACTGCAAGTTTGAGAGCAAGTGGATACAGTAACTGAGGTTCGGTTGTACGTCCAAGATTGGGGGAACAACCGAACCTACCTCTTAAAAAGGTGCGGGTATATATAAGTTATATGCAAATTGTAGGACGACACATAAAACAGACACCAATGACAAACAAATTATTTATTTCGACAATTTTACTCGTGACAAGTTGCCTAATGTCTTGCAACAAAAAAGGCGACAAACAAAGCGAAGAACAAATTGCTATAAGCTCAACCGCAGACCAATCAAGTAGTAACGACAGTCTATTAAATTCTGTTTCGGGCAACGTAACTATGAAACAGATTTCAACATTTCCCAATAAGGTAATTCTAACTGGACTTGGCGACCATAGACTTGTTAGTATTTATAAATCAAAAGCGACAACAGGTTCAACTGAAAATTCAAGTAGTTCAAGTTGTTCGTATGACAGTGACGAAAGTGGAGACGAATCAAATGAACACTTCATGCCAGGCATAGACATTTTATTTGGTTACAATCTTTTGAATATAGCACACTACGACCTAAAATTAGAAAAGGGAAACTATCTTTTCAGTCACCCAGTTTTGGTTAAGACACTTTACTATCCATCATTTACACAGGACTCTTTGGACAATCAGCCAATTAATAGAAATTATTACTTAGTATCTGTTTATGACGAAGACACCAATAAAGACAGTCTAATAAACAAAAAGGACTTGAGAAGATTTTATCACTTTGACGCAAGTAGTAACATAAAAAAACTTCTTATCCCCATTGACTATTCTGTTGTTCGTTCACAATACGATTCTAAAAATGACTTAATGTATATTTTCGCAAGACAGGACGAAAATAAAAACGGCACGCAGGACAAAACAGAACCAGTTCATATTTTTTGGTTCAGTTTAAAGACACCGGACACAGCAAAACTACTTTACTAATTAACCCATGGCGACAAATCAATCTGCATATAACAGCACATTTACAATAGGTGGGGTTTCGTGCTCCGCAGACAGTTTTGTGGTAGCCGAAAGTTCAGTTCCCAGCTGGCGCGCGTCTATGACGCATGCAAATGGCAGGTCGTCTGAGACGACAATAATTACCGCGTACGCGCGAAGTTGTTCCGAAGGGACTCCTTCGGAGCACTTCGTGCGTGAGTAGGCAAAACAAAAACTATGAATTACAAAGATGATGTAGAAGCAGTTGATGCCCTGAGGGCTAAATACAAACTCCTCACTGCCGAGATAGGCAAAGTGATTATCGGGCAGCATGAAGTTGTTCAAGATGTGTTAATATGCATTCTGAGCAGGGGGCACTGCCTGCTTGTGGGCGTACCGGGCTTGGCAAAAACACTTTTGGTAAACACCATTTCGCGCGTGCTGGGCTTGCAATACAACCGTATTCAGTTTACTCCCGATCTGATGCCCTCCGATATCATCGGAACAGAACTGCTGGATGAGAACCGCCACTTTCATTTTGTAAAAGGACCTCTCTTTGCAAACATAATTCTTGCCGATGAAATAAACCGCACTCCGCCAAAAACACAATCTGCCCTGCTCGAAGCCATGCAGGAGCGTGCCGTTACTACTGCGGGTAAGCGTTACGAACTTGGGAATCCTTTCTTTGTGCTTGCCACGCAAAATCCGATAGAGCAGGAGGGAACCTATCCTCTGCCCGAAGCGCAGTTAGACCGTTTCATGTTCAACGTGTGGCTCACCTATCCAAAGTTTGAAGAAGAAATTACCGTAGTGAAGAACACCACTTCGGATTATAATGCCGATCTGCAAATCATTCTCAGCGCTGAAGAAATATTATTCTTTCAGAATCTGATTCGAAAAGTTCCGGTTACGGATAATGTTTTGCAGTATGCTGTGCGTCTTGCAGCAAGTACGCGGCCGACAGCCCCCTCCAACTCTCCTGAAGGGGGAGCAGGAGCTTTTGTTAATCAATATGTGGCATGGGGTGCAGGACCTCGTGCTTCGCAATATCTCATACTTGGAGCAAAAGCGCATGCCGTTGTGAACGGAAAATATTCGCCTGATATTGAAGATGTGCGCGCTGTTGCAACCGCTATCCTTCGCCACCGTATCGTCCGCAATTACAAAGCAGAAGCGGAAAACATTTCTGTGGAGGATATTATTAAGGAATTAGTGGCAGGCAAGTAAATTACTTCTAAGGAGCGAAGTTTACTTTTTCTTTTTTTTGACTGTAACAGGTTTTCCTGATTCAGGTTTTAATGAAACAGGTTCTCCGTTTTTGTATTTTCCTAGAATAACGACAAGCTTTGTTTTTCGGTACTCTTCTACAGCCGCCATCATTTCCTCGTATGTTTCTTTCCTTATTTTTATTCCGGAACCCGGGTCTGTTGCCCTGTTGCGTACCTCAATGTAAAAACCATCTCTAAAAACGACTGGTTTGCTTGGTGGTCTTCCTCCTTTTCCTCTCATTATAAGTGTGTTTTATGAAAGTGCTAAGATAATTAAATATGAATATTGGGCATGAAAATAAAAGAAGCTCCTCTCTTTTATCTCCCCAAAGGACAACCAAAGGTTGCGAACGCAGTTCAGATTTTATGCTCAAACTCCCTCCCTTTGGGAGTCCCGATAACTATCGGGATGGGGTGGATTTTTATTTATCCGGAACAAAATCAAGCACAATGGAATTCATGCAATATCTTTTTCCTGTGGGAGGCGGACCATCCTCAAAGATGTGACCTAGGTGTGCGCTGCATCTGCCGCATAACACTTCTGTACGGCTCATGCCATAGGTGTTATCAGTTTTGTAAACTGTGCTGCTTTTGCGCAGCGTTTGGAAAAAGCTGGGCCATCCGCAGGTGCTGGCAAACTTTGAATCGGAACGGAACAATGCATTGCCGCATGCCGCACAATAGTAAGTTCCTAATCCTTCAAAGTCCCAGTACTTGCCTGAGAATGCTCTTTCGGTGGCTTTGTTTCGCGCTACTTCGTATATGCTGTCGGGCAAAACCTTTTTCCATTCGGAATCGGGGATATTCAATACTGTGGTATCGGTGCGGGAATAATAAGGATTGATATGATGCTGAGTATCTTTTTCGCTGCTCATAGTAGTATTTGAATTATTTTGTTTTGATTGACAGCTCATAATTGTCATTGTAAATAAAATTATTGGAATGGTTTTCATGATCGATTGATGTGTAGTGTTTATCATCCGTTAAAAAGCTTGTGTCGTTTAATTTCTATTCCCTTTCTAAGTTTTAAGGAATGGTAAAAGGTAGGCACATCGGTTGTCCATGTTTTTAGTGTAAGAATAATAGCAATTATTTCAAGTCTTGTTATGAGTCCAATCCAAAAGAAGAAGTTGAATAAAGTAACAGACTGGCAGTGCGTTATCACTTCAATAAGTGTGGCAAACAATAAAAGGGTCCAGATCTTTGCGCCTATAGAATGTGTTGCAATTTCTTTCTTGAATTTAACATAACTGACAAGGTAAGCGGCTCCTTCAATTCCTATAAGTATTGCCAGTTTTGTAAAGTTTGATTTAAAGAAGTCAGGGCATTGGATGTAGGTTGCAAGGGTAAAGGACAGGAAAAACAGTTGATCAATCGCTGAATCTAATCGTCTTATTTTTTGTGTTGACACTGCAAGTCGTCTTGCAATAATGCCGTCAAAAATATCAGTTAATAAACCAATGGTTAAGAGAGTGGTTGAAATGAATTTGTAATAATCAATGTGCTGTATGCTTAAAAGAATTACGATCAGTCCAATAACCAGTCTTGAATACATTAGCACTATAGGGACTTGGAGTTTCATCTATCTTGTTGTTGCTTAACGAATTTCTGAGTGTATGTGTTATTGTTTGATTTTTCTTTAAGAAAATAAATACCACTTTTTAGTTGTGAAATATTTATTTCATTTTGTTTTATGGCAGAAAAGGTCAATACTTCTTTTCCGCTTTCATCCGATATAGTAATTTGTTTCCCGATAAATTTATCGCTTACAACAACATTCATTTGTTCGTTGCCCGGATTTGGAAAGATCATGAAAGAGGGTTCCTCTCCATCGAGTAATGTGATTCCGATATTTGTATTGCTGCTTGCAATGGATTTGGAAAAATAGATGTTCATTTTTCCATTTCGTGTATCTCCCCAAACGGTGTAAAGCGTATCACTCAGGTAAACGCAGCTCATAAAATCATTTCCGTTTTGCGTGAGTATGGAATCGAAAGCAACAAGCTGGCTGGATAGTTTCTGGTTTGCGGAAAATGTTTGTCCGTTATCTATGCTGATCGCATAATAGAAGTCATAGTCGGAATTCCAAAAACCGTTGACAGCGGAATTTCGTCTGTCGCGCCATGTTACTGCCGCATTTCCTTGTTCGTTGTATGTAGCCCATACCATGTCCTGTATTTTTCCATTTCCAACAGCATCATCGTTTACCCGGACAGGACTGCTCCATGTTTGTCCGCCATTGTTGCTGTGAAACGCCATGATATCAGCATCGCCATTTGCTCCGGTAGGTGAAAGGAAGATCATTTGGTTGCTGTCGTTGGGGTTTGCAACAAGGCGATAACCGTTTTTGCAATTTGTATCAAGAGCCGCAGGTGAAGCAGCGTAAACGGTAGTGTAGGAAAAGGTTTGTCCTTTGTCGCTTGAGGCAGCGAGGTAATAAGCGGGTAAAATATTTTGCGAAACAACATAACTTGGATACACCGCACAGAATTTTCCGTTCATCGTAGTGGCGGGAGCTGCCATGGGCGCTGCGATGGCATTTCCAACCAGATGAGTTCCGCCATCCACATTTGCAATGGCAGACCAGGAATGCCCGCTGTCGGATGAAACTTTGTAATAGTTGCGGTTGGGTGGAGCGATCCAGGGTGCAGGTTTGGTGGTAATGTAAAGTGTTCCTGAATTTGCAGTGTTTGAATTATCAACCACCAGCCAGGGACTGTCGATGGGCAGTTTGGCGGTAACATCATATGCATCGAATGCTTTGGAGGGCGCATCCCAGTTTGATCCTCCATCGGAAGAACGAACCACATACACTCCTCCGCTGTCGGGCGCTTGCCTGGAATCAATGTAAGAGAGATAGAGCAAACCGGTTTTGTCAAATGCCATGGATACATCGGCAGAGGTATAAGCCGTTACCACATGCGGAAGCGGATTAACGGTGCTCCATGTATTGCCACCATCAAAACTTGCACGTGTTTTTATGGCAATACGAAACATGCCGCTCGAAAATTTCATGCCCATCCAGGCTGCAACAAGATTCTTATTGTTTGCTGGATTAAGCGCAATGTATGGTTCGCCATCAAATATGACCCCGTTGCTCAGGTTGGTATTAAGGGGCTGTGCATTTACCTGCTGAAACAATAATACTGTAAGTATGCAAAGCAAGAGTTTTTTCATGTGGGTTTGTGTTTATGTTTGTTTTGTGTCGTTCAGCAAGGGGGATGGCAGGCTCACGTCTATTGTTAAGCCAGTAAATATTTTACGTTTTTTCCTTTTTTCATCTGCTTGCGGATAAATGAGGAGGAAATATCAATTCGGGGAGCGCTAATAAATTTTACATTGAAATGATCTTCAACAACC
This sequence comes from Bacteroidota bacterium, assembly GCA_016213435.1. Lineage (GTDB taxonomy): Bacteria > Bacteroidota > Bacteroidia > Palsa-948 > Palsa-948 > Palsa-948. The sequence continues at coordinate 2,279 of JACRAL010000126.1, read as the reverse complement.
CTCCTTGATCCCTTTTTCAAGGAGGAAAGACGCGGATAGACATAAATTTTATAATCGCTCAGTATTTTTTTATACTCCTTCCACTTGTGAAACGTGTGAAGATTGTCTGATCCGATGATGAGAATAAATTTATGCTGAGGATATTTTTTATTCAGTGCTTCAAGTGTGTTTATTGTGTAAGAGGGTTGAGGCAAGAAAAATTCAATATCGCTGACGTTAATTTTTTGGTTCTTGCCAACTGCTTTTTTTACAGCCATCAATCTTTGTCGAGCATCCGAGAGAGATTTTTTTTCTTTCAACGGATTATGAGGTGAAACCACCAACCACACTTGGTCTATATCCAGAAACTCAGCCATGTAGTTGGCAATCACCATGTGCCCTATATGAATAGGGTTGAATGAGCCAAAGAAAAGCCCGATTTTCATTTCTTTAAAAAGGATTCAACTAATTTTTCTGCTTCAGCACAGGCATGCTCTAAATTTTCATTCACAATAATTCTATCAAACTGATCGGCAACCAAGATTTCTTCTCTTGCTTTTGAAACTCTTTTTGCTAGACTTTCAGGCGTTTCTGTTTTGCGCTGACGAAGACGAAGTTCAAGCACTTCAATGGATGGAGGCATCACGAATATGGCAAACGATTGCCTGCCAAATTTTCTTTTTAAATTCAAACCGCCCTGCACATCCAAATCGAATATAACTTGTTTGCCCGAACGCCATATTCTGTCCAATTCTGATTTCAGCGTTCCGTAAAATTGTCCCTGGTAAACTTCTTCCCACTCCACAAATTCATTCTTCTTTATCTTATGCTTAAAGTCTTCAGTGGAAATAAAATGATAATCCTTTCCGTCAACTTCATTGGGGCGCATGGATCTTGTGCAGGCAGAAATGGAAAATTCCAATTGTCCTGAAAACTTCTGCAGGATATGTTGTACAATTGTTGTCTTTCCGGCTCCCGATGGGGCTGAGAAGATTATAAGTTTTTGCTGGTTCATACTTCAACAATATCTACTAAACTACGAATCAATACCATAACAACCAAAGGGTTTGTATTCATTAATATATTAGTACCTATTAGTAATTTAGTAGGCGCTATAGTACATTATTCAATTGTTCCTTTATCTTTTCCAGTTCATCTTTCATCTGCACCACAATTTTCTGAATGCTTGCATCATTGACTTTTGAACCGATGGTATTTATCTCTCTTCCGATCTCCTGCGAAATAAATCCTAGTTTTTTCCCGCTGGCTGCTTCATTCATGGTTTTCAAAAAAAAGTCACAATGTGTTTTTAGTCGGACTTTTTCTTCTGTGATATCTAATTTCTCTATGTAGTAAATAAGTTCCTGTTCAAAGCGATTATTGTCAACTTTATCTTTTGCCACCAATTCTTCAATTGCTTTTCTGATCTTTTCGCGTATGGCAGTGATGCGGGCACCATCATTTTGCTCAACAATAATAAGTGATGTCAGAATTAGACCTATTCGCTTACGAAGATCATTTTCCAGCACTTTTCCTTCTCTCCCCCGGAATGCATCTAGATTCTTTATTGCCGCATCTGTTAGTTTTAAAATCTGCTTCCACTCCGCTTCATTGAATTCTTCCTTTTCTGATTTCATCACATCTGGCAAGCGCATGATTATTCCAATCAAATCATCTTGTTTTTCCTTTAATTCTTTTGTGATTGACTTTAACTGTGTGTGATAGTTTTTTATAACCGTTTTATTTATTTGAGTACCTCTGATTCCTTCCGAAGATTCAACATTGATGGAAAAATCTATCTTGCCTCTTTCTAGTTTTTCAGAAAGAAGATTACGAAGCGAAAGTTCTTTTTCGCGATACAGGTTCGGCATGCGGGTATTCACATCCAACCCTTTGCTGTTCAGCGAGCGAATCTCAACAGATACACGTTTGTTTTTTACGTTAGCTTCTTCTTTTCCAAAACCGGTCATTGACTTTATCATATTGTATAAATAAGGAATGAATACGAATTTACGAATATCTAAATAACAAATAATCCTAAATGCAAACACTATTGCAACAGAATGCAGCAGCAATCAAGTTGTTTTTCTTTCGGAATTGCTTAAGGAAAGACAAAGGAATCTTTTTTTTTAAGAATGAAGAAGCGGAAATCTATTCTACCCAAGGCAATCGGGCTTAAATCCTAAGCATTTTTTCTAAGAATTGATCGTTCCATGCTGATTTGTTTCGTTTATTACGCTGGCTTATTTTTGGTGTTTTGTCTAATCGAATAAGGTTGAGAGCGATTCTTCTCAGGATAG
>JACRAL010000125.1 GCA_016213435.1 Bacteroidota bacterium | reverse complement strand
TGGCTCCGAGCAGACTGTAGTCGCTTGTAGCGATTTGACCTAATGTTAACATAATTTTTAAAATTTAAGATTAATGATTATTGAATTTCTGTTTGTTGTTAGTGGTTTGTAGTTCTTTGTTCGTGGTTTAACCATGAACCATAAACGATGAACTACTAACTTTTTTAAAGGATTTGTACTTCCTGAATTTCTTCATAGTCGTCCAGATCGCCCATATTTGTTGGGGCGGATTCAATCTGAATTTCTTCCCTGTTTTCGTTCAGAACAGGTAACTCAGGATTGTAGGGAGCAATAGCAAGGTTGATAGGGTCACGGAAAACACGTTTTACCGGATCGGCAATGTTAAAGTCTCCAAGACCGTTAAGGATGTCTTTTTTCAGGAATACTTTTACTCCTGTAATAACACCGGATGCAGCTACGCCACTGGCAATAAGTTTCAGGTTTTTGTTTTTCAGGAAAATTGCTCCACTAACTCCTGCAACAATTTGTACAATTGGTTTTGCAATTGCTTTTAACTGAAACTCAGTAGCAGTGTCGTCCACTTTCAGGATTTTGTCAATAACCTGCCCGGCTAAAGCTCCACCGGCTACGCCAAGAATGACAAGCCCTGCACCTTTAAGGTCATCAAGGGCTGTTTTCATAGTCACTTTGGACTTTTCTTTTTCTTCGGATGATTTTGATTTGCTCATAACATTAATTATTTAAGGTTTGTAATTATGAATATTAACCTAAGCGGATAGCCTCAATTTTGGCTTTCCTTGCTCGTGATTGATTTTTAGATTTGGAAGCAGTTTTTTTCCTGGAATCGGTTTTTGTTCCCGAAAGTGCTTTGGGTTTTTGTTCCTGTTTTTTCTTTGGGCGAAATACCATATATGCTCCAAAGACAAGTGCGCCTGCACCAGCTACAACTGCCAGCGGATATTTCTTAACAAAGCCGATAAAGCCCCCTTCTCCACTATCGTCAGGAGTATCATCTTCGGCAGCCGGATCAGCAGTCGCACTTTTTTCTTTTGTTGTAGGAGTAGTGTCATCTTCATCTTTAAGGTCAGGATCATCAGCCATTATTTTCTCCCCTTCGGCAACTTTGGTATCTACTTCTGTTTGTAAATCTTCTGCCTCTTTAGGAGTCATCACACCACTGTCCTTCAAAATCTTTAATACGGATGTCACCACCGGAACTGCTGCTGCTAAAGCTGCTGCTGCCGGAAGAACTCCCAATCCTTCGAGTTCTACTTCTTCATCTTCTACTCCATTAAGTCCACCTGCTTTGCCTTTGAGTATGGCATTTTTCAATTTGTCACGTTTGCCTTGTAATTTGTCAGCAAAGAGTTTTTCTACTTTTGAAAGGGCATTTTTGCTTTTTTCCCAATCCGATGCACTTACTCCTTTGGCTGCTGCCTGTTCTTTGGTAGCATAAGCCCATTTGAGTTTGGTTCCAATCTTTTTCAGGTTGAGTTTAAGGGCTAAAAGAAAGCCATTTCGTGCTGCTATGGTAAGTGGATTTAAACGGATAAAAGCTTTTCCGCCTTTCTTTACTGCTTCACCAATCTTTTTGAAAAAGCCTTTCTTTTTCGGGTTGGCTTTACGTTCTGCTTTTTTCTCTTTGCGCTTTTCTTTTCTTTCCTGTCTTTTGGCTTTTCCTTTTTTTCCACCCAGCATACCCATGATTTCATCAGTGGTCATGTTGTCCAGTATATCCCAATCATTGTCTATCCCTTCCATTTCAGAATTTTCTGGAATACCGTCCATGTTGAAATGCTTGTTCAGGGCATCTTCATTCTGTGCAAGAATAGCCAGTGCTCTGTCACGGTTAGGTGTATTCCAGCTCGAAATGGCATAATCCAGCATTTTTAAGAAAGCAGGGGGATAATCTACTTCCTGTATCAGGTGTGGTCTTCCTGCAATCATGTTGCGGGTTTTTACAAGGTGTGAATAAATGGCTTGCAGACGTTCCTGTTCGTTGTCTGCTCCCAAATTTTCAATTCCTTCGAGGTCGTTCACCAAATCCATTACATTGGATGTGATGCCTGAAAGGACAGCTACATTAATTCCGTTGAGGCTCATAGTAAAATCTTTATTTTTAGTGAATGGTTTTTCGTGGTTGAAGCGTGAAAGCACGCAATCAATAATGTATTCTCCCTGTCCGTTTTCTTTGGGTACAACAACGTAAACATGTTGATACACGTCACTATCGTACTTTGTTATGCGAAACTTATGTGGTATTTGGAGATTTGTCAGAATCGAAGAAACGAAGATTGAAAAGCAATCACAGTCTATTCCGGTGGATCTTTCTGTCCAGCTCCGGCAGGGTCTGCGAAGTTGCTCCAATCCTCGTTTATCTAACTTATATTGTAT
>JACRAL010000011.1 GCA_016213435.1 Bacteroidota bacterium | reverse complement strand
TTACAAAAGGTTTATTGAGAATTTTTCAAAGAGGACATATAGATGTCCAGTCAAGCGGCATTTTACATGTGAACTTGACCCTGATATGGTAGCAAAATTACAGTATATATAAAAATCAACCAATATTTAGATAAGAGCCATTGGTAATAACAGTCGGCGATTGTACGGGGCATGGGGTGCCGGGCGCCTTCATGAGTATGCTCGGTATATCGTTCCTGCGGGAAATTGTACAAAAAGAATTTATAACAGAGCCAACAATAATACTTCGAAAACTGCGGAAAGAAATAATCAATGCGCTCAAGCAAAAGGAAAGTGATAACAAACAAAAAGACGGAATGGATATTTCGCTTTGTTCAATAAATAAAGAAACGCTGGAAATGCAATGGGCGGGAGCGAATAATCCGCTTTATATAGTAAGCAGTAGGCAGGAAGCAGTAGCGGCAGGCAGTGAAACGCCGGAACTGCCTCCTGCCGCCTGCCAACTGCCAACTGCCGCTGCCAAGTGCCAACTTTTAGAATTTAATGGAGACAAAATGCCAATCGGCTTACACGAAAAGATGGACAAATTTACATTACACGAAATAACTCTTAATAAAGGCGACATCATTTACCTTGCCGGAGACGGTTACGCAGACCAGTTTGGAGGGCCGAATAACAAAAAATTTATGACAAAACGATTTAAGGAATTATTAGTAAACAATTCTAACAAACCGATGGATGAGCAAAGAGAAATACTTGACAAAACCATAGAAGACTGGAAAAACGGCTACGAGACAAAACATGAACAGACAGACGATATAACGGTACTGGGGATAAAGATATAAAATTTTACACATTGAGCATTGCCGAAATGTGGGCATTAAAATTTAAAAATAAAATGGTTCAGACCTATAAAATTTTTGCAATTATAGTCGCATGAAAAAAATACTAATCTTACTAATTTGTTCACTCATTGTGCAGGTAGCTTTTTCTCAGAAAAAAAAGCTCGACAGCCTGTGGCGGGTAATGAAAAATGTAAAAACAAACATTGAAAAAACCCGACTGTATTACGATATAAGCAGGCAATATGAAAACGCTGATCCCGACTCCGCACTGTTTTTCTGTAATAAATCTGTTTTGTTATTGCAATTTTTGGGTGGGGTTACTACGATTGACCAAAAAGACGCTTCAACCTGGCTGCTCCGTGCAAATGCGCTTCAATACTCAGGCTTACTCAATCGCAAATACAAAGGACAATGCGACACGGCCATCGTTCTTTTTAATGAAGCATTAAAAATATTTCTTGAACTTTCAAAAAATCCGGATAATAAAATTCTCTCAAAAGCGCTGAATGGCGCAGCCAATTGTTATAACAGTATTGCCAACGCTATGCAGGCGCAGGGTAAGTTCCCCGAGGCATTGATTTATTATCACAATAATGCATTAGGGTATGCAAAAAAGAGCTTGCAGATTGCCAGAGATATCGGCGCGTTGCCTGATGAAAATACGAGTTACCAGCATTTAAAAGAAGCTTACGCCAAGCTTGGCGATTATAAAAAAGCCCTTGAATATTATAATTTGTATACTATAACTAAAGACAGCCTTTTAAATAATGAGAAGAACAGGCAACTCACAGAAATGGAAGCCAAATACCAGTCTGAAAAAAAACAGCAGCAGATTAAAATCCGGGATGTGGAAATTACCCGGCAAAAGACGCAAAAATATGCTTTCATTGCAGGGCTGATTTTTGTATTGGCGCTGGCTATTGTTGCGCTCAGAGCGTATATTCAGAAGGGAAAAACAAACCGCCTGCTACACGAAAAAAATACGGAGATCAGCCAGCAAAAAGAAGAAATCCAGACACAGGCAGAGCAACTCGAAAGGACAAATAAAGAACTCGAAAAATTTTCTATTGTGGCGAACGAATCCGACAATTCTGTGGTAATAGCCGATAAAGACGGCGAACTGGAATGGGCGAATATGGGCTTTATAAAATTGTTCGGATATACGCTCGAGATGTTCAAAGAAAAACATGGTTCGAATTTAGCGGGTTCAAACACAAATCCGCAAATTAAAGAAATGATCAGGTTATGTAAAGAGAAAAAGCAATCCGTGATTTACATAAATCAGGCGACAATGAGGCTGGGGAAGAAAAAATGGGTGCAAACCACGCTTACGCCCATCCTCGACGAAACAGAACGGCTCAAAAACCTTGTCGCCATTGAATCGGATATTACAAAAATAAAAGAAACGGAAGAAAAGATTGAGGCAGAAAAGAAAAAGATACAGGAAAAAAACAAGAAACTCTGGGAGATAAGTTTATTAATTCATAAAGAAAGGGAAAAGACGCAGGAATTGTTGAAAATTGTTGAAGAGAAGAACAACGATATATCAGACAGCATCCATTATGCGTTAAGAATACAGCAGGCCATACTGCCTGATTTGAATTTTGTCAGGAAGATTTTTCCGGAGACGTTTATTCTGTACAAACCCAAGGATGTGGTGAGCGGCGATTTTTACTGGTGGGCGGAGGTTGAAAATAAATTGGCGATAACGGTCGGCGATTGTACGGGGCATGGAGTGCCGGGCGCCTTCATGAGCATGCTCGGTATATCGTTCCTGCGGGAAATAGTACAAAAAGAATTTATAACAGATCCATCCGTAATACTTCGAAAACTGCGGAAAGAAATAATCAATGCGCTCAAACAAAAAGGTGTAGAAGGCGAACAACAGGATGGAATGGATATGGCATTCATAGCATTGGATACAGAAACATTGGAACTGCAATATGCCGGAGCCAATAATCCGCTCTATATAGTCACTAGTCATTCGTCAATAGTCACTGGCAAAAACAAGCAATTTGAAACCAATGACCAATGTCTGATGACTAATGACCTTTTAGAAATTTGTCACACTGAGCTTGCCAGCCATGAGTCCACTGAGCTTGTCGAAGTGGTCGAATTGGTCGAAGTAAAGGCTGATAAAATGCCGATAGGTATATACCAGGAAATGTATCCTTTTAAAAATAACATCATAAAAGTAAACAAAGGCGATAGATTGTATATTTTTTCCGATGGTTTTTCAGATCAGTTTGGAGGAGAAAATCGTAGAAAATTCTTACCAAAAAGATTTAAAGAATCTCTGCTGCAGATTGCCCATTTACCCATGTCTGAACAAAGAGAAACTTTAAATAATATATTTGAAAACTGGAAAGGAAGCAATGAACAGATAGATGATGTAACGGTACTGGGCATTAAAATTTAACAAAATTAAAACAGTCTCCTATTTTTTTATCCCGAATATTTTTAATTCTTCTTCGCTTAGTTTGTAAACCTCTCCACGTACTTTTTGTTTGTTTATTTTATCAATAACCATTTCCACATTCACAGGCATTAAGCGGTATATTTCTTACTTACGTTGGTTATGGTTATTCCAACTACTTTTCTGCCCCGATAACGAAAGAATATTCCATTTTCCATTATATCCGTGTCAGTCGCTCTTTGAGGTCTCTCTAAGCTAATATACAAAACATCGGCTTCTTTATCAAAATCAAACCAAAGATGTTTTACACCTGCCTTTTTGATATGTGGCAATGCTTCAAATATTTCTTTTACTGCTATTGACATATCTCCTCATATTTATTTATGCCACGAAAAAAACAAATAAAGATAATGAACAATTTAAAAATATAAGAATTTTAGATTCTATTTTTTTACCCCAAACAATTTCATTTCTTCTTCGCTCAAACTGTAAACCTCGCCTCTTACCTTTTGTTTATTGATTTTATCAAGAACCATTTCCACATTCACGGGCATGAGGCGGGCGGTGTGGTCGTATGCCGGCTATTTTTCCCATATCAATGATATGTTATAGCTTTTAAATTGCTCGTCTTTGCTCACTATCATTAAATTCTCATACATTGCCTGTGCAATTATGATTCTATCAAAAGGGTCGTGGTGATGGTATTCTAATCCGGCATTTGTAAGAATCTGGTTTAAAGTTATTGGAAGTAACTCAAATCCGGTATTTTCAATAATTTGGAAGATATTTTTTAAGTCAGAATTCAAATCTAGTCGTCCGAGTGAATGCTTAATAGCAATCTCCCAATATGTTGCAATGCTGACAAAACATCTGTTTTCTATGCTTTCAATAATCTGCTTTGTTCGTACCGGAAGTTTAGGATCTTCTGTAATGAACCAAATTATAGCATGAGTATCTATTAACAAATCCATTACATGTATTCTTTAAATCCTTCAATTGGAGCATCAAAGTTATCTTTCATAGAAATCAATCCTTTTGCTTGTCCAGCAATTCTTTTCTTTAATTTCTTTGATTCCTTGATTATTTTATATTTAAGAAAATCTATGAAATCTGAAACTTCTATTTTTAGATTCAAAGGTAATCCTGATAATTTTGTATATAACTGAACATCTGTCATAATTCAATCTTTTTTAGTTTTAAATCAAAGATATGTGATTTGTGAATTGTTATTGTGTCTTGCATTGTTTAAATTTTTATGTTCCAAAGTTAAATAAAATTATTGAGAAACCGAATAAATAAAATGGAACGCTGATGACACTGATTGCAAAGAATTGGACGCTGATGATGCGGATTGCATATGATTTGTTATGATTTTATTTTTAACTTTTATATCTGCGTTCATCTTATTTATCTGCGTCATCTGCATTCTATTTTTTTACCCCAAACAATTTCATTTCTTCTTCGCTCAAACTGTAAACCTCGCCTCTTACCTTTTGTTTATTGATTTTATCAAGAACCATTCCCACATTCACAGGCATGAGGCGGGCAGTGAAGTCGAGAGATGCTGATAAAATAAAGTTGCCATCATGCGAAAATTTACATTTATTGATTCCTCCTTTATGACCGGTGAACATCTGTAATTCTATTCCATCAAGGTTCCATAAACGTACCGTGTAATCTCTTGAGCCGGATACAATGTATTTGCTGTCCGGTGAAAAGTTCATGTCCATGATTGCGTCGGAGTGACCGGAGCAGAAAGAAAAGTTTGAAGTTTGACCCGCCTGCTGCGCAGCGGGCAGGGGTTTGAAGTTTGAAGTTGGGGATTTGCGGGTGATGTCTTCGATGGGGAAGATGTGAATCTGGTTGTTGTTGTCGGCTGTTGCAAAATATTTATTGTCTGGCGAAAAGCGGAGGATAGCGATAGAAGAGTTATGCGGTATGGAATAGTTTTTATTTTTATCTGTGTTAATCTGTGTAATCTGTGGCGATTTATTTTTATCTGCGTTCATCATATTAATCTGCGTCATCTGCGTTCCATTTTTGTTCTTACAGATTTCCTCGAAGTTCCACAACTGCACAATGCTGTCTTCGGTGGCTGTGAGCATCCATTTATTGTCTGGTGAAAATTCTACGGATGTGATTTGCTTTTTCAGGCGGATTTTGTGGAAGAGTTTGTAGGGGACTGTGTCTTTGTTCGATTGTTTTTTTGTTTGATGTTTGATGTTTGATGTTTGGAAGTATCTCCCGCAGATTGCACAGATTTTTGCAGATTGGTTTCTTCCTTGGGACTTGAGACTCGAGACTTGGGACTTGAGGCTTGGGACTTGGAGCTTGGTGCTTTGAGCTTGGGACTTGGGGCTTCTGCCTTTCTCCATAAACACAGCGAGCTATCCATAGCAATAGTATAAATGTATTCCGGATTTTGAGCGGCAAAGCCTGCGGCTGCTACTTCTTTGAATACTTGCAGTTTTTTTCCTGTGGAATCAAATAATATAGCTTTGTTTTCGTCTCCCCAAAAAATAAATTTATCATTTTTAGAAATCGTTAAACTATAATAATGTCCAAAAGTTTTAATTTTTTTTATTGTGTCTCCTTTATAATTCCATATAACAATACCTCCTGAAGCATCAGCACATGAAATTAATTTATTTTCATGATTAAAAAATATTGAATTATTTAAAGCATATCTTGCATGCCCCTTCAAAACACTAACCAACTTCCCTCCAAATTCCCACAGCCTCGCCGTATAATCCCACGCCGCAGTAGCAATATATTTTCCATCAGGTGAGAAGTTTGCATCCATTACAACATCACGGTGTCCTTTAAAAATGGGGTTTTCCAAAGGTTCTATGTTCCATATTCTTGCTGTTTTGTCGGCAGAGGCTGTTACTACATGCTTGCCATCGGGTGAGAAATTGGCAGAAAGTACCTGATCTGTATGTCCTTTGAAAACCATGAGTTCTGTGCCGTTGATGTCCCAGAGGCGGGCGGTGCCGTCGTCGGAAGCGGAGATTATGTATTTATTGTTGGGGGAAAATTTAATATCCCATATTAATGCTATATGTTTTCTCATAACGGATAATTCTTTTCCTTTTAAATTCCATAAATGAATGGAATTATCAGAAGTAGTTGTAACAATATACTTATTATCTGAGGAAAATTTAACTTTCTGTACAATTAAATTATGTTTTAAATATAATAATTTACTATCTTTTAAATTTCTTATAATTGCAACGCTATCATACGCTCCAGTATAAAAATACTCACCATTTTCTGAAAAACCAAAATCGCTAATACCATATTTATGCTCTTTAAATTCCTTTATTTCTTTCCCGTTCAAATCAAACAGTTTTGCTGTTTTTCCTACAATTGCAGCGATTGTTTTTCCATCCGGTGAGAAAATTGCTTTTGAAACCGGTTTATCAAGTTTTATTTCTACTATTTGTTTTCCCTGCATGTCGGAGAGGCGGAGGGTTTTGTCGGAAGAAGCGGTGAGGATTAAAAAGTTTGAAGTTTCAAGTTTGAAGTTTGACCCGCCTGCTGCGAAGCGGGCAGGTGTTTGTCGTTTGTCGTTTGTCGTTTGTGGTTGGGAAGACCTGTCAGAGTTCGCAGAACCTGACAGCGTCTGCGGGTTAGAAACCGGCGAAAAACAAACCGAATTAACAGCTCCTTTGTGTTTTATTACTGCAAGGCATTTGCCTTCGAGGTTCCAGAGACGGGCGGTGCTGTCTTGGGAGCATGAAACAATATATTTGCCGTCATTTGAAAAATTAATACTTTCATTACTATTAGGTATTTTAGCTGTATGCCCTTTTAAATCTACTGAAAATTTACCCTTTTTATTCCACAATTTTATTTCTCCATTTGTTGAACCAGAGACAATAAAATTTCCATCAGGTGAATATTTAGCAGGTCTACAACCTTCTTTATGTCCCACCAATTTCTTATAAAACGGCATTTCCCCATATGCAGCCATAATCACTTGTTTTGCAAGGGGAGTAGGAACAATGTTGTAGGCTTGTTCAGCGAGGCGGAAAGCAAGCGTGGGGTCTTTTTCAAGTGTGATGAAGGCTTGCGTGGCTATGCCATTGGAATGAGAGATTCGTTCTATATCTCTTTTCAAACCAATAGCCCACACCAACGCAATGGCTGTTGCAACAAGCAAAGCAGAGATTGTTACAGTAATTGCTTTTTTAATTTTATTCAGGCGGTTAATATTATTCCGGCTTACCCTGAGGTATTCCTGGATTTCGAGGAAATGGGCTTCGGCTTCGTCATTCGATATTCGGTGTTCGATATTCGATATTTGTTTTGTTTCTACAGATGTATCTTGGGACTTGGGACTTGGGACTTGGTTCTTGGGACTTGGAGCTTTCTGCCGGAGTGTAGTAGCGTGCAAGCCAGGCTATAGGGTCTGCCATCTGGTTTTTGTACCATTTTTCAAAATAGACTAACGAGCCGCCGGGCAGGAGGTATTCTTTCTTTTTGCCGGATTCTGTCCATTTATCTAATTGCTTGCAAAAATCTTTATACACTAATACGGAGTGATATTCTTCCCATGCCCAGTCGTCGAGTTTTTGCCAGTTGCGCATCAGGGCTTCGTGGGTGATGTCAAGAACAGTTTCAGGTTTGAGGTTTGAAGTTTGAAGTTGACCCGGTATAATAAAGGGGCGGAGGAACGTGTTTCCGTGGATTCGATAAATGTCGAGAACTTTTCCAACGCGTTCTTCGTTGATGTTCTTATCGCCTATCATGGCAGTGATTTCGCGCAAGGTCATCAGGTTTCGCACCGGCTTGTTTTCGTCTATCTTGGTAAGGCATTTGAAAGCTATTTCGATGATGCGCTGCGCATCGTGTTTAGTAATGGGTTTTTGCTGCGGATTGTTTGCATTAAAAAATTCGTGCGCTGTTTCAAACAGCCTGCCGGCGTGCGTATCCATCACATTACGCAAACTCGGGTTCTTAAACTGTGCTTTTTCCTGTTCTCTTAAAGCGTCAAACCATTTTTGAAACTTGTGCTGGTCTTCTTCCGGTAATTCTTTTACAGAAATACCTCCTACCATTGCAAAATGGAGCAAATCCATTTCCTCTTTTCCCATATCTGCTGCCACAAAAATCTGATATAGGCAATGCTGGAGAATAGGAAGCATGTCCATTCCGAGGTCTTCGTTGATATTATTGATTAATGTATGCAGAAGACGGTCTGAAATTTTGTTGCCGCTGAGAATGGCAGGTTCGCGAATCACATCGAACATTTCGTTTCTTGTGAGCCGTTCAAGATAGAACTGGCTTTGCACTATTTCGGTGGGAAGACCGCTGAAAGCAGTGCAGTGACCGAAATAATCGGAACGCATGGTGCATACAACATAAATGGGGATATTTTCTTTTCTTGCGAACTGCACAGTTTCGAGGAGCAGTTGAACCACCCTTTTTGCCTGCGGCGTAGCAGTGGCAGAGTCCACCTTATAGTTTTCTTCGTTGGTAAAGAACTCTTCGAACTGGTCTGCAAGGAGCATGAGGTTGTAGCCTTTCTTGCGGTCTTCGGTATTGAGAGGAGATTTGTTGTATAATTCCACAAGCGAAGAAAAGTTACCTTCTAAGCTGCTTACAACAGATTCCGTATTTTGAAAACCGAGAGGCTTGGTTAATGCAAGCGCCAGGCTTTGCAAAGGATCTTTTTCAGGACGAAAGGAAACGAATTTCCATTTCATAAATTTAGCTTTGAAAAAACCGGCATTGGCGTGGGGGATGAGGCCGGCAAACACGAGAGAAGATTTACCGTCGCCCGATGCGCCTGTTATCATAAGGAAATGATGCGCGCCAAGTTTGCCGGTGAGTTCGGCAAGGTACTGGTCGCGGCCATTGAAGAACATCGCTTCGTCCTGGTTAAATGAACGGGGTCCCGGGTAAGGGATGATAACCGTGTTTTGTTCGTTTGGTTCTTCCATAATGTTCTATATATATAATGTATAGTTTTTATTTTTCAATAATCCCGTAATTTATTTTATCCTGTTCGGTCAATTGCCTGAAAACACCGCGTTCTTTTTCAATTTTCCTGATATAATTATCGCTGACAAAAGCCGGTAAAATACGGATATAGCCATTATCGCCTATAGCAAATATTTTTGTTTCATCAGGTGAAAATACTGCATCTTGTATTGAAACCAGTGCTTTATAGTATGTGATTATATTACCCTTAGTATCCCATATTATTGAAGAACCATCGTCAGATGAAGTAAGTAAGTATTTATTATTTTTTGAAAAGTAAATCCTGTTAACCATTTGTGTGAAATTTTTAAAAGTATGTAAACAATTTCCGTTAAAACCTGTGTTGAGCGAAGTCGAAACATCCCACAATTTAGCAGTTTGATCATCCGAAGAGGTTACAATAGTTTTATTATCAGATGAAAATTCAATATACGAAACAAGTTTTTTGTGACCTTTTAATTCAGTAACAACATTCCCGTCTATTCCAAGGACTAATGCCTGACCATCATTACAGCCTATACCAATATATTTTGAATCTG
>JACRAL010000128.1 GCA_016213435.1 Bacteroidota bacterium | reverse complement strand
TACTTATTCTTTCAAATGGCTCTTTTCTCTCTATTATTAAGTATAACATATATTTATGAAAATTTCAATGTTGCAAACTTTTGAAGGACGTGTGACATATCCGGGTGCTAATTTTGGCTATAATTCTGGCTGTAGATATGATTCCAAACTCTCTCCCATTCATTATTTTTTATAGCAGTGATAACCCTGGATACGCCATCAGCGCCAGTTCTTATCCATTTACGGCTTCTGTTCTTCTTGAGTCTATTTGCGGCAATAGTATTTATGGTACTTTCCATAACCGATGAAGAAATAAGGTAACCATCGGCTCTGGCTTTTTCGTAATCAATAATGTAAGCTTGATTATTTTCCAGGTAGCCTTTAAATTCAACCAGACAGTCTATCTTTTCCTGGGGCTGTTTAGGGATCTTTTGTTGCTGGCGTATAAGCCGGTTAAGTAGCTTTAGAGCCTTTTCGGTATTGCCGTGGTAAAGTAGGGATTTCAGCTGTTTGGTTTTGGCCTTGCGTTTTCCTTCATCCTCTATTAAGGAGAGGGCTTTGGAGAGATTTCGGGAGATATGCGTCCAATCAAGAATGCCTAATGCAGAAGGGAAATGTTCTTGTTTTATCTTCCATAAGGATTTGTCTCCATCGCAGATGTAGATGGTCTCTTGAGCTGTATCTAAACCCATCTTGTAGGCAGCTACATTCAACAGTTCACCAAAGTCCTCTTTGCCATAAAAGGATGAGCAGTATCTTTTGTCTAAGAGAAGGTTCCTGTTCTTTGAGATATGAGCTAATGTATCTGTAAAAACAACACCGAATTTACCTTCAAAGTTCTTTGAGTCACGCTCGGCGCTGTGGACATATGTTCCGTCAGCTGAGATATAGAGTTTATCTGTTGGCTTGGGCCTTGTCTCTTTTAAGACATCGTCTATTCTCTGGTATTCCTGGGTCTGCATATCCTTTATCTGCTTACCCCTTTCAATGACGATGCGCTCTATCTCTTTTGGACTGATTCTTATGCCCCTGAGCTTAAACAAGAGTTCGGATAATGCCTCATAAGAGGTGGTCAGAGGCACTAATTCTAAGACCAGTCTTTCTAAATCCTGGTTTATATTGGAATTTTTGGGTAGTTTGTCTTTGGCCATCTGGGTATATTTATGGCATTTCTTACAGTAGATTTTAGGAACTTTTAAGTTAATGTCATTGTTGAGTGTCTTTATCTTACGGGGAACTGAACCATTCTTTTTATAGCGCTTACTTCCACAGACACATTGAGGCTTAATTTGGTTTAACTTAGCCTGGAGTAGCTGGCGCTCTAGGGAGCTGTTAATTCTCTGGTAGGTATCTATATCTATGTCAGTTTTAGCTCCTAAGTTTATTTGGTTACTTATGTTGATTATCTCTAATGTCTCTTTGGATAATAATTTTCCCGCATCTTGAAATACTTCTAAGGTTATTTTTAATCTCATAGCCACTAACCCCCTTTTGCTTTTAGTGGTTAAAAGTGGATAAAGTGGAGTTAATGTTCTATGGGTATCCTTAATTTATCATAGTTTAAAGATAATGTCTATATCCTTGTTTTGCTTTCGAGGAGAGCACCTGGATTGGACATACGCCCTTCATTAGGCTGCGTCAAGCGAATTGTGTAAAGTCCTTTAAGGTTCGTTC
>JACRAL010000127.1 GCA_016213435.1 Bacteroidota bacterium | reverse complement strand
TGCACTCACAAATAAAATTGCAATCAATCTGTTAAACCAAGAAATAGAATCCAAACTCTCAATGACCCATAAAAAACTAAGAGCCAACTACGATACTGCATACTTGAAAACACTATTAAATTATAATGCGTAAAACCTGGTTAAAATCTAATATTTATAGTAAGGCATACCATTCCATCGCTGGCGCGTACGAGCATTCTACATAATCCTGCTTTTCTCATAATACTTACAAAGCAATTTTATCCCGCATTCCTCACACTTAGGTTTTCTTGCCACACACACATACCTGCCGTGAAGTATGAGCCAGTGATGCGCAATGGCAATTTTATTTTTGGGGATGTGTTTTACCAATTGCATTTCGGTTTGCAGGGGATTTTTGGCATTCAGCGCTAACCCTATTCGTGCAGAAACCCGGAATACATGCGTATCCACCGCCATCGTTGGCTTTTTGTAAACAACCGAGGCAACCACATTGGCGGTTTTTCTTCCCACACCGGGAAGTTTCTGCAACTCTTCCACATCTGAAGGAACCACTCCGTCAAAATCCTTCACCAGCATCTTTGCCATGCCCACCAAATGCTTTGCTTTGTTGTTCGGATACGAGATGCTTCTTATTAAAGGAAAAACTTTTTCAGAAGATGACTTTGCAAGCGCTTGAACAGTCGGAAATTTTTTAAAGAAAGCAGGCGTGGTTATGTTCACACGCTTGTCAGTGCATTGAGCAGAAAGAATGACTGAAACAATTAACTCGTAAGGATTGGTGTATTGCAATTCTGTTTCAGCAACCGGCATATGTTTGCTTAAATACTCAATGATCTTTTCGAAGCGTTCTTTGCGAGACATATTTTAAGCCCTAAATCCCTAAAGGGACTTTACATGAATGAAGTCAGGAAGAATGCTCTCTCCCCTTTAGGGGTTGGGGACAATTCCTGCTTTCCTTTGAAACACCCACACACTATTCTTATTCTTAGGATTGCGCTGCGCATCGGCTCCCCAATAAAAACTGCTTGGGCCCTGATCGGGAATGTCTACCAAACCAACTACGTTGTAATTTTCCTGAGAATATTTTCCATACCAGTCAAATATCCTCTTCGGTGAATTTGGTTTGGATAGCCAGGAAAAGGGAATATTGCAAAACACTAGGAACAAAGGTTTGTTCTTTTCAATTTCAGAGATCATTTCTTCCTGCATCTTTAAATTATAATCGTGGATCTCCATCAAGCCATAGGTATAAATATGTCCTGTTGCCGATTTTCGGTCAGCATAAAAAGGAATCTGCGGTTCGGAACCTAATACCGCAATCTTATCTGTATCAGAAGAATTTGCTTTAATGTATTTGGCTATTTCCACCGATTCGGTAAATGGGTTTGTCCCATAAATTGCTTTGCAAAGTTCTTTAGGAGTGATGACTGGGTTGTAATAAAACTTTCCAAAGGATGCACCGGAAGGCTCGCTGGTGACCGTACTGTAAAATATTAAGAATAGAATCACCAAGGGTAAAGCCGGTCCTATGATTTTAATTCTGAGCTGCTGTGCCAGAAATCTTCCTGAATAATCAAGCGTGATTGCGGCTAAAAGAGCTGCGGCAGGCAACAGCACAATAAAATAATGCTGCCTGAAATAAAATCCGGGAGTGGTAGCCAACGCAGCAAATAAAGCAAAGCACAAGGCAAATACTTTTTGTTTCACAGAGAATTTTGTGAGCAACACAACAACCGCTCCTGCTATTGCCAACAACCATATCCATTTAAACTCAGCCCAAATAGGCGTAAACATCATACTAAGCAGATCTTTTCCCTGCGACCAGGGAACACCCGAAGCATATTTGCTCGCATACTGAACCGTCCAAAACCAAAACTTTTCAAAAGTTCCGGTTGCAACCATTAAAAGCACAACCAAGAGGTATGGAATAAACACTCCTAAGGAAAATGTCAACGTATTCACTAGCACTTTAACAATGCGTACAGGTTTATCTAAAAACTGAAAAATCAAAAAAACTATTCCGCCAAAAAGAATAAAATAAATAGCTTGCTGCTTCATTAAAAATGCCATGCCAAACATGCCTCCCGTTAAAAGAGCAAATACTATTTTCTTATTCTCTTCGTATTTAGAAAAGAAAAATAAACTCAAAGCCACATAGAACACTGCGAAATGTGTTGCGTGTGCAGCAAAACCCAGCATAGGCATGCCCATTGCCATTAGTCCGTAAATGCCGGCAGCAATCACACCAACCATTGGATTGAAGAAGCGTTTCAAGGCGCTAAAGAGCAAGATCATGGTTCCGGCATTCATGATTAAAAATCCGATGTGAATTCCCTTAAAGCTTTGTCCGAAGATAAACATGATTAACGCATACATATAATAGATGCCGGGCAGTTTCATATTGTACGCTTCTTTATAAGGCGTGATTCCTTTCAGGATCAAATGCGCGAAATAGGCATACTCGCCTTCATCTCTTTCCAAAGGCATTTCCACAAAACGCCAACGGATAATACTTACAGCCGCAACAAGTATGGCTATAGCGATGAAATAAAAATTATTGCTCCCCGCAAAAGCGGAAAGCGATGAAGAAGTTTCTGCTTTCTTCTTGCTTTGAGAAGAGGTAGAAACAGGTGAATTGGATTTCTTGTTCTTGTGTTCCTTTTTCATTCGTGCAAACATAAGAGTTTCTATTTAAAGCTTAAGGTCTAAAGCTTAAAGATTATCAGTGAATTGTGTTATTCTTAAATTTGTTCTTTAACGTTTTCTTTAAAATGAACTTACGCGTCCAACATATATTTTCATTCCTGCTGACTATTGTCTACTGGCTACTGGCTACTTTTTCTTTTTCTCAGGACACACTTCCGCAAAAGAAACTTTTCATCAACTTCAGCGCACATTACGGATTCATTGTCGCACATCACTCTAACATGAATTATCTTATCAAGCGCCATGTTCCTGCCGGAGAATTTGACCTAATCCGAACCACAAACGGAGAAAAGCAATGGCAGAGAGTTTACAGAAATCCTGAAATAGGTTTGGGGTTTTTCTTCGCATATCTTGGCAATCCTGAGCAGCTTGGAGAAGCATTAGGGATTTTTCCTTTTATAAATTTTCCCTTAAATCCTGGACGAAGAGTCAAACTCTACTGCCGTGTAAGCGATGGACTTGGACTTGTTACAAAACCATATAACAGGATAGATAATCATAAAAACAATATTAACGGTTCGTACCTGAATGCTTTTATTAATCTGCGCTTGAACTCCGTATTCTATCCGGGTAAAAAAATAAGAATGGAAACAGGAATCGGACTTGAGCATTTATCGAACGGAGCGTTGGCAATGCCGAATCTTGGAATTAACCTTGCGACTATAAATGTTGGAATCAGTTTTCTCAAGCCGCAAGTCACAAATCTCAAGTCTCAAAAAAAACAATCTCCCAACCCCCAACTCCCAACTCCGAAATATTTCTTCACTCTCACAGGAGCAGCGGGACCTAATACTATAAATCCTCCCGGAGGAAAAGAATATGCAGGATTTATGTTTTCAGCAAGCGGATGGAGAAACGTTACTGAAAAAAGTAGATTTGGAACAGGGCTTGAAACCATGTATGACTTTTCAAATATTGAAGACGCAAAGCGCGACTCAACTTTTGATACCAACAAACCACTGAATAATGTGCAGATAGGATTAAAGTTCGGATATGAATTAGTGATAGGAAAAGTCGGTCTGCCACTGGAAATGGGCGGGTATCTTATTTCAAAAACAAAAAGCGATAACGGTCCGTTCTATCACAGAATTGGAATACGTTACTATGTCAATAAACATCTCATCATTAACTACACATTGAAGACGCAATGGGCCACTGCGAAGAACATGGAATTTGGAGTGGGATACAGGTTTTGACGGTTAAGTATGTCGAAATATAAATTATCGATGAATCAATACAACTTCATGAAGTCACATAGAAATGGATATGAATGAATGTTTGTACCTTCGTTAATCACAATGAAAAAAACTTTGCTCCCCACCCTACTCTGCTTCGCCAAAGCGCTTCGCGAAGGCAAGAAGGGTGCTATACTAACTTCGGTTTTTATGAAAGGGTTTCCTTTACTCGAGCTACGCTCGCAACCTATGGTTGTCTTTAGGGTCGGAGTATGTCTTTTTTTGATCTGCGTAATCCCTTCATGCAAAAAAGAGAATCGATGGGATTGCATCAAGCGAACGGGAGAACAAACCACGGACACCCGAACTCTTCCTCCTTTCACAAAGATTTACCTTAAGGACAACATAGATGTCTTTATCACGCAAGGCGCAGTGCAAGAAGTAAAGATAGAATCAGGAAAAAATCTGACCTCGCTGATAAAAACGAAAGTCATCGATGGGGAACTTCGTATTAGCAACGACAATAAATGCAATTGGGCACGCAGTTACAAAAAAGGAACTATTGAAGTTTACATCACACTGCCAACGCTCATTCGTATCGAGCATGACGGAAGCGGTCAGGTCAAAAGCCAGAATACTATAATGTGTGATGTTATCAATATTCAGACAAAAGAATCAGGAGACGTTGAACTTTCCCTGCATGCAAACACCACTTTTCTTCAATGTCTGGGTTCTTCGGATATTACACTTCATGGAACATCTTCCAATCTGGGAATTTATCATGTAAGCGAAGGATACCTGTATTGCGAAGATTTTCCGGTAGATGTTATGTGGGGAGGTTCCTATTCTTCCGGAAATGAATACCTTAATGTAAAATTGTCTCTCGGAGTCACTATTGGGTGGGTGGGGAATATTTATTTCACAGGAAACCCTTCTACCATAGAAACAAAAGGAAAGGGACAAGGAAAATTAATTCACCAGAACTAATGATACGAAGCCTGTTATATATTTTGAAACTCGCGCTGTATTGGCTGCTGTTTTTCACACTGTACAGAGTTTGCTTTCTGCTTATTTACCCGGGAAGAATTCCTCATGGAAAAATTTCGGAAGCGATGCTTGTATTTTTGTATTCACTCCGGCTCGATGCCTCTGCCATCGCTTACCTAATCGGCATACCTTTCATCCTCTGGACAATTCAGCAATTCATCAAAAATAATTATCTGAACCGCATCAATCATTATTACAATCTGCTTTTGATCTCTCTTGCCACCTTATTGTGTATATCAAATATCGCCATGTACGGAGAATGGAACGCGCTGATCAATTACAACACACTGTTCTATCTTATTGCGCCTGCAAAAATGTTTCCATATCTTACAACACTGGAACTGATTGGCGTAACGATCGGTGTGGCAGTTGTAATTGCAATTTTCGTTCTGCTGTTCCGCTTTATGATCTTAATGGTAATCCCTTATTCCACCAGTAAGATGATGTACAAATTGATTTACGTACCCTTAACTTTCCCGATCGTATTTTTCTTTATGAGAGGAGGTACACAGGATACTCCCATCAATGAAACATCTGCGTGTTATTCAGAAACTAAATTCTTTAATCATGTAAGCGTTAATCCCGTATGGCATCTCGGACGCACTGCATTTATTGGCGTTGAGGAAGAAGCCCACCCCAACCTTTTCGAAGGGAAGGAAATCAGATAAAGTAAAACGTGAAAATAAAATTATATTACTGTTGGCTTTGGCTGTTTTTCTTCCCTCCCTTTGGGAAGGGATGGAGATGGGCCTCTGCCCAGGACACTTCTCAGTATTACGACAATAGTTTTCTTCGCTACGAGGATTTTATTTACAAAAAGAATATTCATACTGTTCAGTGCCAGAAAGCCGACTGGGAATTTTCGGCTCCTGTGATTCGCCTTGGCACGAATGATAAAATAAAATTGGCGTTTGATGACTTTGATACCGATTCAAAAAATTACCGCTTCACCATTATTCATTGCGATGCAAACTGGGTGCCCACCACTCATTTACTCCAATCAGAATATATCAACGGATTTCTTGACGACAACATCATAGATTACCAATATTCAAAAAGCACCGTTCAACGCTATGTGCATTATGAATTATTATTTCCTACAGAAAACCTCAAGCCCACCCTGTCAGGAAATTATATCCTAAAAATTTTTTTGGATTACGATCAGAACAATCTGATTCTCACCCGAAGGTTCATGGTGATGGATGAACGCGTTAACATCCTTCCTAATGTTCATCGCCCGAGCATCATTGAAGATTATGACTATAAGCAGGAAGTGGATTTTACAATACAGAAAAGCGACTACCAGATTACCAATCCCTATCAGGATCTCAAAGTAGTGCTCATGCAAAACGACCGTTACGACAATGCCATCACAACACTAAAACCTCTTTTCATAAAAGATGTTGAGCTTACGTATGATTATGACAAGGACAATGTTTTTCCCGGAGGGAATGAATTCCGCGCCTTTGATGTTTCGAGTGTGCGATGGCTTTCAGAAAGGGTGCAGAATATTATTTATGAAGCCCCTAAACCTCCCGACCCTAAAGAGAGTAATACAGATAGCACCCTTCAGGGCGGGGGGAAAAGCGGAGCATACCACGTGTATCTTTATCCCGATAAGCGAAGAAATTATTTAAAATATTTCTCGGATGTGGATAAAGACGGAAAATTCAAGATCAACCGGACAGAAAGTTCTCAGGGAACAAAAGAAACGGAAGCAGAATATGTGTATGTGCACTTCAGTGTACCCATGTCAGACCCTGTGACAGATGGAGGCATTTATGTTTTTGGCGGAATGACGGAATGGAAATACTCCAATGATTTCAAGATGAAATACAACCGTGCCGACCAGGCCTATCAACTCACACTGTACCTGAAACAAGGGTATTACAACTATGAATACGTTTACCTGAAAGACAACGAAAAAGTTGGCGATGAATCGTTTGTGGAGGGCTCACACTACGAAACCGAAAACGATTATGCGCTCTACGTTTACTATCATCCTATGAGCGGAAACTACGATCAATTGATTGGGATGAAGCGGTTTAATTCTATTCGATACTAAGAACTATCTATAGGATCGATCATTATTCGTGCGTTTGCCTCTCCAATTGCTGTGACCACCGCCACCACTATTACCACCGGATCCAGGTCTTCCTCCTGAGTGGCGACCACCCGAAGGTCCTGATCTCCTTTGTTGTTGTCCGTTCTGTTTTCGCGGCTCTTCGCTGTGATGAGAAGCATCGTGCGGATGTTCTTTCACTTCTTCAATATTTTTTGCAAGCTTCATTATATCCCTAAGCTGACTTCTTTCATCTGGCGAACAAAAAGAAATGGCAATACCGGTGGCTCCTGCCCTGCCCGTTCTGCCGATGCGGTGAATGTAGGTTTCTCCGTCTTCGGGCAGATCAAAATTTATTACGTGAGAAATATCGGTAATATCCAGCCCTCGTGATGCCACATCGGTTGCCACCAACATGCTGATAGTTCTGTTCTTAAATCTATCCAATGCTTTTTGTCTTGTGTTTTGCGATTTGTTTCCGTGTATCGCTTCCGCTTTAACATGTTCGGCAAGAAGGCTTTTCACCAGCTTATCCGCTCCTCGCTTTGTGCGGGTGAATACGAGCACATGAGGCTTTTCTTCCTGATCCAAGATATGTTTCAGCAATGCTTTTTTGTTTTCTGTCTTCACATGATACACATACTGCTTTACAAGATCTGCCGCTGTGGATACCGGAGCCGTTTGCACGATCACAGGATTCTTAAGCAGCGAGTCCGAAAGTTTTTTTATTTCCACCGGCATGGTAGCCGAGAAGAATAAGGTTTGTTTTTTTGCCGGCAGTTTTGCGATAATCTTCTTAATGTCATTAATGAAACCCATGTCCAACATGCGGTCCACTTCATCCAGCACAAAAAACTCAATAGTGTTCAGATGCACATGTCCCTGCGTCATCAGGTCGAGCAAACGACCGGGGGTTGCAATGACAATATCTACGCCTGAGCGCAAAGCAGTTGTTTGTCCGTGTTGGCTCACGCCACCGTAGATCACAGCGTGCCTGAGGTGAAGTCCTTTTCCGTATTCACGAAAACTGTCGCTAATCTGCTGGGCAAGTTCGCGTGTTGGCGCAAGGATGAGCGCTTTTATTCCTTTACGCTGATGCGCATTGCTGTTAAAAAGAAGTTGTAGCATAGGCAATGCAAATGCAGCAGTTTTTCCGGTGCCGGTTTGCGCAGAGCCGCAAATATCTTTTCCTTCCAGTATATGCGGAATGGATTTTTCCTGTATGGGCGTGGGTTGTGTATAGCCCTTCGCTTTCAGGGAGTGAAGTATCTGCGGTAATAGATTCAAGTTTTCAAAAGTCATAATGATATAATTAATTTATGTTGTTCCTGCACGCGACAACTAATGCGCATGCATGGAAATTGTTGATTGAATTGACAAGAAATAAAAATTTAATACTGAAAGAGCGATGAGAAGAGCAACACAGACTAAACAATGAGTTCTTGATTGAGGTGAAGATACTAAAAAACTACCGCATCAGCCTGTTGGTCGGGATATGAAAACCCCGACCAACAAGGAACTAATGCTTCATTCAAAAATCTTTTGAGAAAAATAAATGATATTATCACCCCGATTCGGGTGATACGGTGCGCTTTACGCCAGCTTTACGTTTACAGCGTTAGGACCTTTTTTGCCTTCTGTAATTTCAAAAGTTACGTTGTCATTCTCACGAACCTTATCGATAAGTCCTGATGAGTGAACAAAAACTTCTTTTCCTGATTCTGTTTTAATGAAACCAAATCCTTTTGCGTCATTAAAAAACTTTACTGTTCCTTTTTCCATAATAATAAAAATTTAAAAGATTAATAATTAATTGCGCGAATATACGAGATTATTTTGATATCGCTGATTAGAAGTCAGGTTTTACGCATTAAATTAACAGTCTATAGTTCATTGAAATATGCAGGATGTGTTTGTGTGTGGTTAATAGTTTTGTTGATTGGCAGAAAAATGCAAATCAACAACTACTTTAAAAGCATTGAAGATCCACGTAT
>JACRAL010000123.1 GCA_016213435.1 Bacteroidota bacterium | reverse complement strand
TTATTCTGCGAATACCCTTAATTGCAAGCAACGCAAGGAACTTCGGAGATTTTTGATTTATGAAAATTTTTAGTGTCTGTAATTTTACCTCTTGAACTGCTCTGTTTTTTCAAAAAAAAGCTAAATTAGAAATTTAGGTTATAGATAAAAAGGTATCCACTAAATGACTAATTTATTTCGTTACAATCCCTTAATGAATTCTAATGACTCATTATTGATTATCTATGATGCTTTCATTATCGGTGACTATTATTATATTAAAATACCCGGTTTAAGTTCAACAACATTTAATTTATGTGTCTTTAAATCTGGAAAAGAAGCTAATGTTATTAAGCCTCATTTTACATGTAATTTCCCTTCTTGTTTCAATAATAAATTTCAGAATGGTCATCTTTATAATGTGACATCTTCTGATTTTTCAACTCCGTCAGCGCCCTCTTCAAGTGCCATATTTCATTCTCATTATGATTGGATATGGAATCCTTATACTAGTAATAGTCAGATATTAGAGCATATTTATGTTTTACATGGGAGTAATTTTCCCCCGTCAGTATCGGATTTTGGTCATGCATATAACCCTAAATGGACAGCACAAAGTCCTGATGGTGACAATTGGTTTTTAATATGTGATGGTGAGCATGACTTAACCGAAAGTGAAATAATTTCTCAGGATATTACAGGAATTAATAATGGAACAACCTATTATTTTTCATTTTTTATAAAAAATATCCATAGAGAACTCCCCAGTGATCCATATTATTATGTTACTCAGATTTCGACATTTCAGGTAAGAATAAATGGTAATCCTATACCTCTTACTTATACATTGGGTTCATCTACTACATACACGACTAACTCTGTTAAATTACCCAGATCGAATGATCCAACCGACTGGGTTAAAGTGTGCGGTAGCTGGACACCCAGCAACCTTACTTCATCTACAATAAATTTTGGTATCTGGGACGTTACAGAT
The DNA here is from genome assembly GCA_016213435.1 of Bacteroidota bacterium. Lineage (GTDB taxonomy): Bacteria > Bacteroidota > Bacteroidia > Palsa-948 > Palsa-948 > Palsa-948. Next base: position 951 of record JACRAL010000123.1, on the reverse strand, counting down.
AATCCCAGTGAATTTGGTAATGATTTTGGTATTGATGATATCCTATTTGGAAATGCAGGGAATCCTTATACTGTAAGTTATCCTATAATTAATGTATGTTTAAATACTCCCCTAACTTTAACCCCGGCAGACTGGAATTCATCTGGTTGTATTTGGTCTACCGGCTATACCGGCTGTTATCTTTATCTTCAAAATAACTTGATAGGTACTTTTTACTATACAGTTTCTTCTATTGATGAATACGGATGTTCTGTTACAACGCAATATACTGTTAAAGTTCATCCTAATCCCACGGTTACAACCAATACACCCCCGCCTGTTTGCAGTGGCGATGATGTAATTTTAATTGCAACTGCTTCCGGAGGAACATCTCCTTATTCCTATCATTGGAATGGCGGCATGGTTGGTTCACCGATTATTGTAAATCCTACTTCTACAATCACAACCACCGTTACATACAATGTTTATGTTTCTGATTTTTATGGTTGCCCCGCAAATGGTTCTGTCCAAGTAACTGTTAATCCTTTACCAAGTGTTGCCTTGAATACCCCTTCGATTTGTTCTGGACTAGGCACTGCAATTACCGATGCTAATCATTCGCAAAATATATCATGTACTTATGTATGGTCCAACGGGTGGTTAAGTTATCCTGGCGCAACAGGTCCTTTGTCATGTACCCCGCCCTCAAGTAACCCATGTGTTATTCCGTATTCCGTAATAGTAACAAACCCTGCTACATCATGTTCTACAACTGCTACTACTACCGTTCAAGTATATCAAATCCCAACAGCTACAGTTTCTCTTCAATCACCTATTTGTAGTGGCTCACAAGCAAATATCGCTCCTTATTCAGATGTTACGGGTACAACTTATTCATGGACATACACTCAGGTAGGAGTTATCGGAGCAACTACAGGAAGTGGTTCTATAATAAATGATGTTCTTTATACT
>JACRAL010000122.1 GCA_016213435.1 Bacteroidota bacterium | reverse complement strand
GCTCAATACCATTATTGAGAGATACGCCGATTTTATTTCAAAGGACGCCGACTCTCGCGTGAAAATGATAAAAGATTTGTCCGCCGGCGCGGTTTTGCTTTCCGCGGTCGCCGCGGCGGTTGTCGGGCTGATTATTTTATTACCTGTAGTTATTCCAGCAGCTGGATTTTATTTTCTAAAATTTAAAGAAAGAAACATAATTAATGTTGATACTTGCATAAAGGCGGGTTATCCGGTGGTTAAAATTTCAAACACAATGAGCGAATGCAGAACATTTACAGGTAAAAAATTCAGCTGGGCTGATTATACTCCTCCGAAAGAAGAAACTGATGAAGAAATCATTGAAAATTATAAAAGTGGCAAATTTACCGTTATTGGAAGCGAGATAAATCCTTATAATCAAAGATATGAATTAATCATACTCACTTTTCATGATTATAATAAGTTTAATGAACCCGCCCCCCATTGGTGCGGAGAGCATTCCATAAATTGTTATATATTATTAAAAACAAATGATAACGTTAGCGTTATTGCAAAAGTTTATTCCGCGTCATTTTCGTATTGGAATAAAGGATTAAAAGCGGATTTTATAACTGGAAAGATTAATAATATTCCACTAATCAATTTTTTAGATAAAGAAAATGCTGTTTTAAGAAGCGGGGACACTCTTAGTGGCCCGGCATCTTTTTTCAAAATTAATTTGAATACAAAAGAAATTAATAGTTATTAAAATTAAAGCATAGAATAAAAAAAGAGGGGCTGCGCTCAGGCAGCCCCTTATTATTAGCTGAATTACTATTATGGAATATACGGCTCACTATAATAACTTACGCCCTTCCATATTCTGTAATACTGTTGAAGATACGAGATGCTAAAAAGATGTCGTCCAATAACTTCGCGATTAACGCCGCCAGTGTCTGTAATGTAATTAGCGTCTATAACATCTAAACCGGTAATATTACCAGAGGCATCACGTTTAATTTCAACTACTATAGTCACGTGATTTGTAATGCCATTGTTATAAGTTAAAATAACATCACCCTCTATCGCCCTTGTCATGTTGGTTTCTGTATTGGACCACATTGTGGCGTAGTTTGGGAAAACTCGCTGGTCAGAGCCGGATCTGTATAAAATTAAATTCGCGTAATATTTACATTGCCCGCTTCTCCCGATAGAACCGTAAGAACCGCCGAACGTTCCATAACCGTATGAAGCCACATTTGAATAAAAACTCGTCGGCGAATTATTGTTAACGCATCCGCTGCCATCGCCGGCGGTTGTCCAAACAGAAGAATTGCAACCATACCACCCTTTTACAACATTATACGCGCTGACATTGTTATAAAGATAATTCCAATTACTTACGCAGTTTCCGCCGATTGTTTTATCGCAGCCACCGTCATAACTTGGCCGCAAAGAGTAAAATGTTTCAAGAACAACGGCGCGTCTGTTATTATTGGAAAGTCTCGCCTCACTTTCGTCGGTTAGCGTCAAAGCAAACAATAAAGTT
>JACRAL010000124.1 GCA_016213435.1 Bacteroidota bacterium | reverse complement strand
GCCGAAGGTGAGAAAATGATGGCTGATGATCCTGACCTTAAAGATGAGGACGATACTACTAATGATACTCCGACAACAAAGGAAAAAAATGCGACTACTGATCCGGCAGCCGATGATGATACCCCTGACGATAGTGGAGAAGGGGGTTTTATCGGCTTTGTTAAGAAATATCCGTTGGCAGTTGTAGCTGGTGCAGGCGCACTTGTCTTTGGAGCTTATATGGTATTTCGTCCAAAGAAAAAACAGGAACAAAAACCAAAAGCACTTTCGGGAACAAAAACCGATTCCAAGAAAAAAACTGCTTCCAAATCAAAAAATCAATCACGAGCAAGGAAAGCCAAAATTGAGGCTATCCGCTTAGGTTAATATTCATAATTATAAACCTTAAATAATTAATGTTATGAGCAAATCAAATTCATCCGAAGAAAAAGCAAAGTCCAAAGTGACTATGAAAACTGCCCTTGAAGACCTTAAAGGAGCCGGGCTTGTCATACTTGGTGTGGCAGGTGGAGCTTTGGCAGGACAAGTAATTGACAAAATCCTGAAAGTGGACGACACTGCCACAGAATTTCAGTTAAAAGCAATTGCGAAACCAATTATTCAGATTGCAGCAGGGGTTAGTGGAGCCATTCTACTGAAAAACAAAAACCTTAAACTCATTGCCAGTGGTGTGGCTGCATCCGGTGTTATTACAGGAGTAAAAGTATTCCTGAAAAAAGACATTCTTAACGGTCTTGGAGACTTTAACATTGCTGATCCGATTAAACGAGTTTTCCGTGACCCTCTTAACCTTGCCATTGCACCCTACAATCCTGAATTACCTGTGCTGAATGAAAACAGGGAAGAAATTCAGATTGAATCCGCTCCTACAAACATTGGAGAACTGGACGACTATGAAGAAATTCAGGAAGTACAAATCCTTTAAAAAAAGTTAATAGTTCATCGTTTATGGTTCATTGTTAAACCACGAACAAAGAACTACAAACCACTAACAACAAACAGAAATTCAATAAATCCAAAATCGTAAATCATTAATCTTAAATTTTAAAATTATGTTAACATTAGGTCAAATCGCTACAAGCGACTACAGTCTGCTCGGAGCCATCTCAGAAGAGGAGCTTCTTGGAGCAATGGAACGTGCAACCCTCAACGAACGCAAACAATTTATTCGCAGGGTGCAGAATCAAACAAGACAAGCCACAGCAGCCGGAGGTGGAACTCCCAACAGTCGTGGTGAGTTTGAAAAACGCCTACACTGGCTTCCAAAAGAAATACAGCAGGGTTTAGCAAACAAAACCTTACAGGCTGTTGATGCTGCCTATTACACCACAAAAAACATCAGCATTTGTAAAATCATCAAAATGCTGAAGGATGATGATAACAAAGTTATCGGTCAGGGCAACATCAGTTCTGCCAAGCTGGAAAAAGGTAACATTATGCTGTTGTCAGGAATTATTTTACTTGCCGGAGTTGCAGCACCGGGACAAAATGCTTCTCAGGTGAACTACGATATTCTACCGGATTACATTCGTAACGGTGAGTTCGAGTTCAAAGCCAACGGAACTACTCTTGTACCTTCCACATCCTGCGAGGTATTCAACACTACCAACATGAATGTCCGCAAAGGATTATTCACTATGGACAACCCAAAAGTTATTCTCGACCAACAGGCAATGGAACTGAATATCGAATGGGGTGCAAATTCAGTGGACAATTTCTATATGAAAACCATTCTTGTAGGAACCTCAGTAACCAAGTATTAAAACAGTTTATTGTTTGTGGTTCATAGTCTATTGTTATGCAGTAAACATTGAACTACAAACATTGAACAATAAACATTGAATTATGAAACTGACAAAATATCAAATCATCAAAGTAAAGGTAGATTCTGCCGGACAATCCGTGAAGTTTTCTGCCGAAACGGATAAACTGTACCAGAAGGTACAAGGTATTTATGTTTCCTTGCCAAAAGACACATCACACTTTGGTAGTTCTCTGGAACTCCGCATTTCCGAACAGGAGATATTTCCCGAAGGATTTGAGACCAAACTTCTGGCAGCAAATCAGAGTTCATCACCCAATGAACGCTTTGCCATGTTTGATAAAGACGAAGTGATTGAAGCCAAAGGAAGCCATATGGAAGGTCGTTTTGTTGACGGTGGTTTTGATGACGGAAGCACCTTCCCTTATACCATGAACATATACCTGAAACTCAAAAACGAATAAGGTTATGGAAAGCAAGGAATCACGGAGATTTGTTATTCTTCCTGTAGATGTTACAAAAGCAGGGCAAATTATCCCTCTTGACAGGGAACTTCCGGCTCATTTAATAGTTTGCAAAGGAATAAATGCAACCGTAAAAGGTTTTCTGAATACCGGAAAGGATATTCAGCATATAGGAGAAATCTCTATACTGTTTAATTCCGGTGAGATTCATCCTTTTCACCATACCGTTGGTTATTCCTTAGAACCATTACGCAAAAAGAACAACTTCTTTGAATTAAAAGAACCTCTGGTTCCAAACTATCACATCAACGGATTTTACGAAGATGCCGGAACATCATTGGATGTAAAAGGCAACTTCCTTCCTTATTCTGTAAATATTTACCTCGACTGTAAAGCTATCGTGTAATATGGACAACTATCTCGTAACATATATCAATCAGCGAATGGCTGAACGTGGATTCAAGGCATTCCACCATGAGCCGGTTTCTTTACTCACTAACAATGAGCAAACGGAATATCGTATTAAAGGATATAACCAGTTTTTCTTTCTTATTTCAAAAGAACTGGCTAATGGTACAGTCATCCGTTCCGATACAAATGTTTACGACATTGACCAGTATTACGCTAAACAAAATCTTTCGCAGATACAGGAATTTACAGGGTTAATCATCATTACCAATCCTAAACGTACAGTTCAGCTTTTAGAATTCATCCGAGTAATACCAAAGTAAAATGGCAGCAAGTAGTGTAACATATTTTCTAAAAAGCCTTCATGCAAGGGCGAACAGGGAGATTGAAAAAGGAAACAAAAT
>JACRAL010000120.1 GCA_016213435.1 Bacteroidota bacterium | reverse complement strand
CGGTACTTTATAGGACAAACCAAATGATACAACAATAAATTTTTATTGTGTCGCTTATATATATGCTCACTCACACAACAAAGATACTAAACACTAACAGCCACCCCGCAGCAGAGCTGCGAGGAATTCATTCGATTAAAAAAGATTACTCCTGCTTTTTGCATGAATTGATTCCAAAAGGCAAGTACAATAGACAAAGACCAAAAAAACTTGTGAGTAAAAAAATACCCGCAAGAGCCAATAACACAATCCCTAATGTGCCTGTGCTAATATTAGTAAAATAAAGTATTGTCACAATTGCCGCAATAATCAATCTTATGATCCTGTCGGCTGAACCCATGTTTTTTTTCATTGTATTTTATTTTTGATTTATAGTGTAAAACTACAAGGAAGAAATCAGGTCATCAGGAACAATTGTTACACAAGGGCTTCTTTTTTCAGGATTTGGATTTGATTCCTTCCTGTTTCAATGTACCCAAGATCCTTCAGTTTTTTAATCAAACGGGTGGCAGATTCTCGCTGTATGTTAAGTTCCTGAGCAATTTCTTCATGGCTGATATGAAGAATGAAATTATCTTTTGCTTTCGCTCTTGCCACTAAATATTTCCATATGCGTTCATCCATTTTTTCAAAAGCAATATCATCAATGGCTTTCAGCAATTTGTTGAAACGGCTTTGATATGTGAGTGAGATAAAATCTTTCCACTCTTTGTATTGCTGCCATTGTTCCAGGTATTGAATTGGAATCGCCCAAAACTCAGTATCCTCTTCAGCAATGGTTTTTACTTCGCTGGGCTGCAGCGTGGAGCAGCAGGTCAACGATAAGGCACAGGTTTCTCCGGGCATAATATGATATAAAAAAGTTTCGTCTCCATTTTTGTTTTGTCTCAACACACGAATGCACCCTTTGGTAACAATAGGAATAGTTTTAATGTATTTCCCCTGCTCCATCAGAATGGCGCCTTCTGGAACTTTAATCAGCTTGGCATGAAGCGTAAATTCTTCTTTGAGTTTTGTATCGCTAAACATATGCATCACAAAGTCATGAATATCGGAAGGAGATTTTTTGTGGGAAATACAGGGCTCGAACCTGTGACCCCTACCTTGTCGAGGTAGTGCTCTGAACCAACTGAGCTAATTTCCCGAAGAAAAAACTATACAAAAGTTGTTGCTAAATTTATCTTTCAATTTACAATATTCTGTTCTTCCTCCATTCTCTTCTTGATATCATGCAGTTCACCTTTTGGGATGGCGCTGATAAGTTTTTTGGTGTATTCTGTTTGTGGATTGGCATAAATGGAATCCGATTCTCCCATCTCCACAATTTTGCCACCCTGCATTACGAGCATTCTATCGCTCATGAATTTTGCAACCGATAAATCGTGTGTGATAAAAATATAGGTGAATAAAAATTCTTTTTGCAATTGCCGTAAAAGATTTAATACTTGTGCCTGAATAGAAACATCCAGCGCAGAAACGGATTCATCGCAGATAATAAACTCCGGATTAAGTGCAAGCGCACGTGCAATACAAATACGTTGCCGCTGTCCTCCGGAAAATTCGTGCGGATAACGGTAAAAATGTCCTTCCGCCATATTCACTTTGTGCAAAAGATCGATGGTCTTTTCTTTGCGAAGTTTATCATTTTCATAAAGGTTATGCACACGCATGGGTTCCATCAGCGCTTCTCCCACCGTGATGCGCGGATTGAGCGATGAATAGGGATCCTGAAAAATAATTTGAATACTTTTTCTCAAAAAGCGCATTTTCTCTGCTGAAAGCGAGAGAATGTTCTTTCCTTTATATATGATCTCTCCACTTGTGGGTTCTATCAGTCGAAGGAGGGTTCTTCCTAAAGTAGTTTTCCCGCAGCCCGATTCTCCAACCAATCCCAATGTTTCGCCCGGGTAGACATCAAAAGAAACATCGTCCACCGCTTTCATGAAAAATTTTGAGTGCCCAAACAACCCTTTGTTAACAGGAAAATATTTTTTCAGATTTTTTACCTGTAAAATCGGCTGTGCAGAATAAATTTCCTTATGTCTGTCCTCCCGTTCTCGCTTCGATATAATGAGTTTACTCGTTACTTGTTCAATAGTGAAAGAACTTTCCGTGAGAGATCCATCCGGACGCGTTATCATGAAATCAGAGATCGTTGGCAGCCAGTGGTAATGTTTGTTCAGAGGCGGACGGCAGGATAGCAGGCCTTTTGTATAAGGGTGCTGAGGATTGGAAAAAATTTTCCACACGTTTCCTTCTTCCACGATCCTTCCCTTATACATCACAATCACGCGATCGGCCAGTTCAGCAATTACTCCGAGATCGTGCGTAATGAACATGATTGACATACCTCGTTCTTTCTGAAGTTTTTTCAAAAGTTGGAGAATGGTATGCTCAACGGTAACATCCAGCGCAGTGGTGGGTTCATCAGCAATAAGAATAGTTGGATTGCACGATATGGCCATGGCAATCATCACGCGTTGTCGTTGTCCTCCCGAAAGCTGATGCGGAAAAGTATCGAATATCACTTCGGGACGTGGCAACTGAACTTCGTTGAAAAGGTCTATGGTTTTTTGCTTGGCAGATTTTGCGGTACACCTCTGATGCAGAATAATTGCTTCTGCAACCTGATCTCCACACGTATAAACAGGATTCAAAGATGTCATCGGTTCCTGAAAAATCATTGCAATTTCATTCCCCCGATATAAACGAATCTGTTCTTCCGGCATGCTTACCAAATCAACCGCACCATATTTTTTACTGTGATAGATCATTTGTCCCCCTGTAATTTTTCCGGGAGGACTTTTAACAAGGCGCATTATTGAAAGCGCAGTAACAGATTTTCCTGTACCCGATTCCCCCACAATTCCAAGTATTTCTCCTTTATGAAGTGTAAAACTGATTCCGTTTACAGCACGAACGGCTTCATCTTCGGTGCGAAATTCGGTAACAAGATTTTTAACTTCAAAAAGCCGTGGACCCATAAAATTTAATTGGTAGTTGCAGCGGCAATCGGCAGCCGTTGGAATTTCAATAGAACTAAAATACGATTTTTTCAGGTTACAGATTTGAATTAATAACGGTGCAACTTGCAATGTGATTTGTAATTCTTTTTATCTTCGCTCGATTTATGCATTTGATTTATAATTTAAAATTCTTAATTTATAATTTCCGTTTATGCCCAGTTTAAAAGAAGTCAGGACTCGAATTACTTCCACCATCTCTACGCAGCAAATTACCAGCGCCATGAAAATGGTAAGTGCTTCAAAACTTCGAAAAGCACAGGATACAATTATACAGATGCGCCCCTATGCCGGCAAACTCAAAGATATTCTCAGCAATGTAACCTCATCACTTGAAGCATCGGCCGGAGGAATATTTTCACAAGAAAAACCGGTAAAAAAAGTTTTATTAGTGGCTATTACTTCTAATCGTGGCTTATGTGGAGCCTTCAATTCAAATGTATTGCGTGCTGTTAATTCTCTGATAGAAGGAAAATATGCAGAGCAAAATAAAGAAGGGCATGTAAAAGTTCTTTGTATTGGAAAGAAAGCATCTGATTTTTTTTCGAAAAACAAAAAGATTTATGCCGGGCATCATAATGAATTATTTAATGATTTAAATTTTTCAAATACAGCAAAGGTTGCAGAAGAGTTAATGAAAGAATATACAAAAGGAGATATGGCTAACGATGAAGATGCTAATGTGCGAGCAAAAGTGGGAGGTATGATAAGCCGGGTATTGGTTTCTGCAGGAGATTCAGTTACAGCAGGACAATTGATTGCTGAAACAGACAGCCGCACTATTGTTCAGGAAATTTCTGAAATTCAAAAAACGCTTTCCTCCGCAAAAAAAATAGATCCAAAAGAATTTGAAAATCTTGGGAAAAAATTAGAACTTTTGCAGGAACAACTAGAAGAAACCAAATTTAAATCTATCATAAGCGGGCATATTACTTCATTGAATGTTAAGGTTGGTGAATCCATAGCTCAAAATTCAATTGTTGCACACGTGCATAATTCTTTAAGAACCTATGATAGAGTAGAAATTATTTATAACCAGTTTAAAAATGCCGCTTCGCAGCTTCTTACTATAGAACAATATCTGCCTGTAATAAAGCCTGAAGCGGACAAAACATCTAAAAAGAGAACCTTTGATTATATTTTTGAACCTGATAAAGAAGAAATTGTAAAAGATCTTATTCCGAAAGCACTAAAGATTCAATTATATAAAGCTCTGCTTGATTCTCAGGCTGCAGAACATGGTGCACGCATGACATCCATGCACAAGGCCACAGATAATGCAAACGAGATACTGCGCGACCTGCGACTCACTTACAACAAAGCACGTCAAGCAACGATCACGAAAGAGATTCTGGAAATTGTGGGAGGAGCAGAAGCATTGAAGAACTAATGACCCCACCCAAACCCTCCCATTCAGGGAGGGCTTAAGTAGCCCAGCACGTGTGCAAGTCTCCCCTGAAAAGACAATCGTAGTCTCGATAACTATCGGGAGGGGGCGCAGCTTGTTAGAGGGGGGGCAGCTAATGCGCCTTCACCGGAAAATCCATTATCAGGTTCATTTTCACACGCATTCCCATCTGAATAGCGGGGGCAAATTTCAATTGTTCGACCATGACTTTGACTGCATCTCCAACTCCATATCCTACATCGCTAATAACCTTCACATTTTTAATACTACTGTCAGGCATCACATCAAAACTAAGTTCTACACTGCCTGTTACGTAATTTTTTATAGCGTCTTGAGAATATTTAGTGTTATACATTATATATGCATAAAGCGCCTGTTCACCTTTTGGGTAAAAGGCGTCTTGAGTTGTAACCTGCATGTTTTGTTTGTCGGGAGTAGTCGTATTCTGTGCTGAAGCTATTTGCCAGAAGCCAGAAGCCAGAAGCCAGGAACTAAGAATAGAAAATGTTTTCATGTTTTAGGATTTAAGTATTAATTCTATTGTTTTCGGATACCACTCGTGCTCTAATTGCAATACTTTTTGTGCCAGCATTTCAGCAGTGTCTTCTTTAGCGACATCACATTTTTTCTGAAGAATCATTTCCCCTTCATCATAATTTTCATTCACATAATGAATGGTGATTCCGCTTTGTTTTTCTCCTGCTTCGACCACAGCTTGGTGAACATTTATTCCATACATGCCTTTGCCTCCAAACTTTGGCAGAAGCGCAGGATGAATATTAATAATCTTGTTTGGGAAAGAACGAAGAATATTATTGGGAATTTTCCATAAAAAACCCGCAAGTACGATCAAGTCAATTTTTGAATCTTGCAATTTTTTCAGAACAGAGTCACCGTTATTAAACATTTCTTTATCAATAAGCAAAGAAGGAATATTATTTTTTCTGGCCCTATTTAAGACATTTGCTGTTGGATTATTGCAGACAATCAGCATTATCTTTATCTCGCTTCCTTTGCAATAATCGATAAGACGCTGGGCATTGGTTCCTTCACCAGAGGCGAAAATGGCTATTTTCTTCATTATTAATAGAATGGATAAACCTACTAATTTTTTTTTTTGCCGTTATACGAGAACGTATATCTTTGCGAACAATTTCAAAATCTCATAAAATGACAAAAGTAGCAGACATTGATGCAAAAGTAAAAGCAATTATTGCTGACAAGCTTGGAGTAGACGAAAAAGAAATTACTCCACAGGCAAGTTTTACCAACGATCTTGGTGCAGATTCTCTCGATACAGTAGAACTGATCATGGAGTTTGAAAAGGAATTTAACATTGCAATTCCTGATGAGCAGGCAGAAAAGATTGGCACTGTTGGCGAAGCCATTGAGTACATCAAGAAGAACATTAAATAAATCTTCTTTAAAAGATAAAATTAGTCCCGATAAGGTAAAATACTTTGTCGGGACTGATTTTTAGTCCTTGACTAATCTCACCATGGAAGTAAAACGAGTTGTTGTTACCGGCTTAGGAGCTATCACGCCTCTTGGCAATACAGTTACCGATTATTGGAACGCGCTTATAAATGGCGTGAGCGGAGCCGCACCTACTGTTCGTTTTGACGCATCCAAATTTAAAACACAATTTGCCTGTGAGGTAAAAGGGTTCAAAGTGGAAGATTATTTCGACCGTAAGGAAGGCCGAAAGCTGGATCCTTATTCACAATATGGGCTTGCAGCGGCACAACAAGCTTATCTTGATTCAGGTCTTGAAAAAGAAAAGATAAATCTTGACCGCTGCGGTGTCATCTGGGGTTCAGGAATCGGAGGTCTTGAAACTTTTCAGAACGAGGTTTCCGGTTTTGCCAAAGGCGATGGAACTCCGCGCTTCAATCCGTTCTTTATTCCAAAAATGATTGCTGATATCTGTGCAGGACATATTTCCATTCAATATAGTTTTCGCGGACCTAACTTTACAACCTGTTCTGCCTGTGCATCTTCTACCAATGCATTGATTGATTCTTTTAATTATATCCGATTAGGAATTGCCGATGTGTTTATTACAGGTGGTTCTGAAGCAGCCGTGAACGAATCGGGTGTTGGAGGTTTCAACGCCATGCACGCTTTGTCCGTAAGAAATGATTCTCCCCAAACTGCATCTCGTCCCTTTGATAAAGACCGCGATGGATTTGTTCTAGGCGAAGGAGCCGGCTGCCTTATTCTTGAAGAATTGGAGCACGCACTAAAACGCGGAGCAAAAATATATGCTGAAGTTGTTGGAGGAGGAATGACTGCAGATGCACATCATATTACCGCTCCGCATCCCGAAGGTCTTGGTGCGCTCAACGTAATGAAAAACGCATTAACAGATGCAAACATGAATGCGGATGAAATTGATTATATCAATGTACACGGCACCTCTACTCCACTTGGAGATATTGCAGAAAGTAAAGCCATTTTAGGCGTGTTTGGAGAAAATGCTTATAAATTAAATATTTCTTCTACAAAATCGATGACCGGGCATTTACTCGGAGCAGCAGGAGCTATTGAAGCCATGGCCTGTATTCTTGCAGTAAAAAATGATATTGTTCCTCCTACCATCAACCATTTCACCGATGATCCTGCGCTTGACAATAAACTGAATTTTACTTTCCACAAGGCTCAAAAAAGAATCGTTCGTGCTGCGCTCAGCAACACGTTTGGATTTGGCGGACACAATGCTTCGGTGATCGTAAAGAAATTTCAGGGAAAATAAAATTTCTGTTTTGCTTTCTCACAATTTCATCGTTGTTTCATACTTCAATAATTAATATGAAATTCTTTCGTCTTATTTTTTTTCTTTTCTCCTTCTCCTTTGGAGAAATCCAGAGTGAGGCGGCTGCCCAAAATCCGGACACAATAGTTCTTATCGAAACTTCTTACGGGAATATCAAACTGAAACTTTACAACGAGACTCCGCTTCACCGTGATAATTTCATCAAACTTATTGAAAAACATTTTTACGACAGTTTGCTTTTTCACCGCGTGATAAATACGTTTATGATACAGGGCGGTGATCCCGATTCTAAAAATGCACCTGCTGGGAAAATTCTGGGTGACGGAGATCTGGGCTATACCATTCCTGCCGAGTTTAATCAGAAACTTTTTCACAAGCGCGGGGTATTGGCTGCTGCCCGTAATGGCGATGAAGAAAACCCTGAACAGTCATCTTCAGGTTGTCAGTTTTATATCGTGCAGGGAAAAGTTTTTACAGACAGTCTATTGGCTGTGATTGAAAAAAGAATTACACGGATAAAAGCATATAATAAGATTGTGCGCAACAAAGAAAATAACACTCTTTTTGACAAACTCAATACATATACACAACAGGGAAATATAGATAGCGTAAAAATTATCCGCGCAAAAATCGATCAGCTGACAGATAAGGAGTTTCCGAACATTCCTCCCTATAAGTTTTCTAATGAGCAGCTAAAAGCGTACACCACCGTTGGTGGTACTCCGCATCTTGACGGGAGTTATACCGTGTTTGGTGAAGTAATTGAAGGAATGGATGTAGTGGATAAAATTGCTTCTGTGCCGCGAACTAGGTCAGACAGACCATTAATGGATGTGCCTATGAAAATTTCAATAGTAAAGTAAATCCTCCCCGATTGTTTCACAAACTGAAAATCGCCAATTAAGCTCTTTTAAACTGGCTGAGGAAACGAATATCATTTTCGTAAAACAAACGAATATCATTGATTTGGTATTTTAGCATGGCAATACGCTCAATACCCATGCCGAAAGCAAAACCTGTATACTTTTTGCTGTCTATTTTGCAGTTCTCTAAAACTTTCGGATGCACCATTCCGCATCCGAGTATTTCCACCCAGCCACTGTGCTTGCACACCGCACATCCTTTGCTTGCGCAAATAAAACAGGTAACATCCACTTCTGCGCTCGGCTCGGTGAAAGGAAAATAAGATGGGCGCAAACGAATTTTTGTTTCTTCTCCGAACATTTCCTGTGCAAAAAATAAAAGCGTTTGCTTGAGATCAGCGAAGGAAACATTTTCATCTACATATAATCCTTCCACCTGATGAAAAAAACAATGTGCCCGTGCAGAAATATTTTCTTTACGGTATACCCTGCCCGGAAAAATACAGCGGATAGGCGGTTTGGAATTTTCCATCATGCGGATTTGCACGGATGATGTATGAGTTCTCAAAACAAATTCTGATTGTTCTCTTTGTCCCTTAATAAAAAAAGTATCCTGCATGTCCCTCGCAGGATGGTCTTCCGGTAAATTAAGAGCAGAAAAATTATGCCAGTCGTCTTCAATCTCACGGTCTTCTTTAATGGTAAATCCAATGCGTGAAAAAATTTCTACGATCTGATTTCTAACTATGGAAATAGGATGACGCGAACCAAAAGCAATCGGCTCGGCAGGTTTTGTAAGATCAATGTCAGATGCAGGAATTTCTTCTCCTCCTTCAAATTCTTCTTTCAAATGATTAAATTTCTCCTGTGCTTTATTCTTCAGGTCATTCAAATGCCTGCCCACCTCTTTGCGTTCTTCATTTGCTAAGATTTTAAACTCATCAAATAACGCAGTAACAATTCCTTTCTTGGAAAGCCACTTCAAGCGAAATTCTTCAAGATGTTCCTTGCTTTTTATTTCAATTGATTCAATTTCTGAAAAAAATTTATCTATTCGATCCTTCATATTGTTTTGGATGTCAATTCCTCCGTAAAAGAAAAAAATATTTTTCTTTATAATTTCTTAGTTTATTTTACAAGGTCCAAATTACAATATTTATTCTTTGCTCTGTCAGAGATGAAATCCATTTTTAAAAGGGAAAAAAATCAAAATGAGAAAGCAATCCCCATTGATAAAGGATAAATTTCTATTTCAGGTCCTTTATTTTTATCAAACAAAGGCGAAAGTGAATAATTAGCAAAGAGTGTAAATCCGCCATACCCTGCACGAACAACTACTCCATATTTAAATGCACTTAGATTATAATCATCGTGAAACTTGGCTTTATAAGTGGTCCTCTCTTGTTCATATTTTCGTTTTGTCCATGAACCTATCTTGTAACCAAATTCCATTCCTGCTGCAAGATGAAAAGACTTATCAGCATTTGAATTATTTGTGTTTAATTCGATTATAAGAGGAATTTTTATATAGGATGCTTTGAGTTGATTTTTTATGTATTTAACATTAGGCATCGTATCCATTTGTATTGTAGTAGCATTAATATGGGAAGAATCGGAGGTTAAAAGGATATTGCTTCTAAAATTATAGCTATTCCACTCTATTCCCAAACCCGTAATAATATTTATATAGTTTTTATAGAGGTGAATACTCTTCTCTAAGGGGTTGAATGAAAAATACCACGAACGGTTATATTTCAAATTCAGAAAATAATTAATGTTATAAACATCATCGTTAACTGGAATTTGAAATTTATTTTTAGCAGTGGAAAGGGCACAAATGCCTACATCGAATCCTCTCCAATGAGTAAAATTAGCTCCTTTCTTTTTTTCTTTTCTTATACTATCCTTTTGTGCAATTTCCTTGTCTTTAAAAATCCATATTTTCTTTCCATTAAGCCATTTTATCTTTGTAGTGTCTTCATTTTTATCCTGAGCTTGTAAAACAAATGCTGAAATTATAGCGATTACAAGTAACAAAATGTTTTTCATTGTTTTTATTTTTATTCTTTATACAATATTTTAAAACGTGTGATGCTTCTTTAAAAAGAATTGTTAAAAAAAATTTGGACTTCTCCCCTATTCATTTTTTTTATCCGCACTTTTTCTGATTTCAAAATTTCCGGCAACAAATACATATTCTATTTTATTTCCTGTGCCATCACAAATTTTATTTACGTCAATAGCTTTTGTTCCTGTAATTTTTTGAACTCCGTTCTTTGCCACCATTGCCAGATCCCACCATCCGAGTTTGTCTGAATCAGTACAGGGATTTGTATTTTTAATGCCAAGCAATGATCTTATTTTTTTAGTAACAAAAACAGAAACTGTTTGGTAATCATCTGACTTATTTTGTAAGTTTTTTACCGAAGCAACGGATGAATTCTCGTTCACAATATTTCTCTTTTCTTCAGGGTGATTTGTTTGTGTAAGAATTGTTTCTTCTTGCATCATTGTCAAACGCAGCTCTTCTTTTTGCGCGATCAATTTTTCTTCGGTAATGTCCTCTGACAGAACTGGTTGAAGTTGTATGTTTTCTTCTTGAATTTCTGATTTATTTAAAACAACATTCATTTTTACATAAACTTGTTTAGCATTTTTGGTTTTATGTTTTATGTTATTGTATTCTTTTATTTCGAGAATAGATTCTTGTTCGTTCTTTTTTACTGACTGTATTAAAGTTTCTTTTTGCGCAATAACAATCGTTTTGTTTACAGGATTTATTTTATCTGCAAAATAAGTTGAAGTATTTTCATTCTCCCTGTAAAAGAAAAATAATCCGGCAAGCAATAAAATCGAAGCTGCTGCTGCATAATAAACTCTTCGCTGAGAATAAAGTGAAATGAAGATTGTTTTTCTTTCTCTTCGTTTCAAATTGGCTTTCCCTTCAAAAGAAATTTTCTTAGCAACTAAAATTGTTTTTGAGAATAAATCGAACTCTTGTTTGTAGATAAGATTTTTATACAAAAACAACTTCAGTTCTTTCTGCTCAGATGTATTCAAATCATTTTCTATCGCCCGGATAAAATATTCTTCTCGGTTCTCTTTGGTAATACATTCTTGCTTCAATGATTGTTTATGTTCAAAAGAAATCTTCTCTGCAGAGAGTTTGCATTGTTTGAATAATTCAAATTCTTTTTCCTGACTTTGGTTAGCAGAAAGGAATACATTCATTCTAGAGGTTCTTTCAGCGGATAATTGCCCTTCGATAAATGCAATGAAAAATTGTTCACAGTTATCGGTCGTAACTTCGGAAGAAAGCAATGCCTCTATTCCTTCGGCATTATATATATTTTTCATCGCCTCTTTCCCGGGAAAGAGTATGTTTTCTTTTGCAAGAAAACTATTTTCATATTCTTGAAAAAGCTCTTTTAGCTCAGAGTTCTCTTCCAGAAATAGAAGCATCTCCCCTACTTTCACAGGCGATAAATTTCCCTCGTAATAATCAAGGAAAAATGCTTCGCAGTTATGTCTGTTAATATTCACTGTACGTTTTCAATTTTACCTATATACGTTTTCAAAAATGCTCTTGCCCTGAAAATATACACCTTCACTTGCGCTTCTGTTAACCCTGCTATGTCTCCTATTTCCTGATAGGAATATCCTTCGTAATCTCTCAGCATCACAACCATTCTTTGAATCTCCGGTAATTTATTTACGGCTGCATTTAATACAGCTTTAAGATCAGAATATTGCTTTTTGTGACTCAGCATCTCATCAAATTCTCCGTCTTCCATCCTTGTTTGTTTCTTATCACTTCTGAACATATCTATCATCGTTCTGTATGCCGTGGTGAACATGTATGATTTAGCATTTGTTGATGGCACATCTGACACTTTCATCCACAATTTCTCATACGTATCCTGCACAACATCTTTTGCTTTATCCTTGTCTTTTACATTCTTTAGGATGAAGCGGTAAAGATTATCGGCATATAAATCAACACACTGGTTAAATTCCTCAACGGTCATTTAAGGGTATCGCTATTTTGTGAGTAAGACGAATTTACAGAAAAGGAAGTTACAGCTAAAAAAGGTTATTTCTTTCCTTTTTTCTCCTGACGGATATAATTTTCAAGTGCCATTGCCATAGAGGGAGATTCGGGTGTAGGAGCTTGAATATTTAATCTGAATCCTGCATTCTGAACAGCTTTTGCAGTAGTACTGCCAAAAGCAGCGATTAATGTGTCTCTTTGCCTGAACTTAGGAAAATTTTTGGTGAGAGATTTCACATCTGCAGGACTAAAAAAAACCAACACATTATAATCCAAATATTTTATATGAGAAAGGTCACTTGGAACTGCGCGATAGAAAAGTGCCTTTTTATAATCTATTGTTTCCTTATCAAGCGTAATATCTATTTCTTTGTTATGAACATTTGAGTGAGGTAATAGAAATTTTTCATTCCTGTGTTTTCTCAGTATTACTGAAAGATCGTGAATATTTTGTTTTCCATGAAAGACCTTGCGTTTTCTGTATTGAATATATTTCTGAATATAGTACGCTATAGCTTCTGAAGTACAAAAATATTTCATTGTTTCAGGAACTTCAAATCTCATTTCCTGACACAAACGAAAATAATGATCAATGCTATGACGACTGGTGATGATAACACCTGTATATTCTGCAAGAATAATCCTTTCTTGACGAAATTCTCTCGCTGAAATACCTTCCATGTGAAAAAAAGGCATGAAATCAATCTTAAGATTATATTTTTTGGAAAGATCGAGGTAGGGAGATTTTTCAGATTCTGGCTTCGGCTGAGCGACTAAGACAGATTTTATTTTCATTGGGGTTCTTTCAGAAAAATTACGACCGTTACGCAAAATTCTCAAACAATTTTATTCCTAACAATAAGGGTAAAATTTCAAGGAGGCAAAGGTATAAAAATAAATAGAATCCGGATATTTCTCTTCCTGAAAAAGCTGTTATTACTCCCTTGCCTATGCTAATAATAAATGCTAAAATAAAAAAACAAAATCCTATGTGTACACAACTATTTATTAAGGATTGCTCTCCATAAGCTATAAAAATTATTAGCGGAATCAAGCCAATTCCGATGAGTTGATTTATTAAAAAAATTAAAAATATATACTCCTTAACCGCTACTGATTTGTCAAAAATAAATCCTATAACTTTCAGAAATAAAACTTTTATCAGGTATATCACAAATAGAAAACAAACAATCAAGAGATAAGAAAGAAAAGAAAAATCTATAAAAGACAAGAGTATTTTTTTTATAGAAATTGCCTGCAAAATAAACAGCGAAGCAGTAATTAAAAAATTGACTGATAAAAAAATTGATGTAGGATGAGAAAGCGAATACTCCTCTTGAGATAATTGATTTACAAATCTACTCGAAAAAGATGTTTTTATAAACGCGTTAAATCTTGTGTTGTATGCAGAAAACAGATATCCTAATATCATTACCGATAAAACAATAAGTACCATGACCCAACTCGGTTGATAATGGTATTTACTCTCTATAATATTTTGCGAGAGGATCATTAACATACTGATTTTCAAATGATTTAGTTTTGCTTTAAGATATATATCTGACTTGAAAATCCATTTTCATTTTTTCCTGCTAATAAATTTGATTTAAATCCATTCCAAAATCCTGAAAGCAAATTATAGCTTCCCTGAGCATTCGGCAGACGAGCATTTTTATATTTTTCACTTAACAGGGAAACATAATAGGAATCAAATTTCATCGGAAGAACCTCTATTATCCTGAAATTATATTTTTTAAATAAAGTTTCTATATCCTTTTTTGTAAAATGAAAAATATGCCTCGGTAGATCCCATGCAGCCCAACATTCTTTATACTTTCTTGCATCAAAAGAATCGCAATTAGGAAGTGCAACAATTAAAATTCCATCATCGGCTAATATTCTGCTGATCTGTTCTATAGTTTTATCCAATTGGTAAACATGTTCCAGAACATGCCATAAAGTTATCACATTAAGCTTTTTTTCGCTTATCTCAAACAACCTCTCTGGAACAAAGGGAGTAATACCATATTTATTTTCTGCATTTTTTCTGGCGATCTCCGAAGGCTCTATTCCTGTTATTTCCCAACCATCTTTTTTACATGCATTAAGAAATTCTCCAGTGCCACAACCTATATCGAGTAAACTAGGAGCTTGGGGTTGGGAGTTGGGAATTAATCTATTTATTAATTTGACTTTTTCTTTTATCGTGTGATTCCTTACAATCTGATACAACTTATTTACTAATCCTTTTCTTGTATCTGAATGAGAAATGTATTCTTCTGCCTGATAATATTTCCCTATTTCTTTCTCCTCCGGACGAGGGTTTGTGAATCGAAATCCGCAAGAAGCACACTGTACAATTTTAAAAGTTTCACGTGAAACAGTATAATCAATGCAGGATAAAAACGGATTCAATTTATCGTGATTACAGACCGGACAATTTTTTAATGTTTCCATATTAATTACCTTTTGATTTCATCCATTCTATTCTATAGTTTTTCTTTGATCTTTATATTATCTATTCCTATCCCTCTTCATATTGCTTGTTTCACGTGAAACTAGCCTTCCTGAGAGGATTGCCCTGAAGGAATTCCACCTGATTTCAATGTTAATAGTTCATTTATTTGCTTTAAATAACCATTTTCTTTTCGCAATAGTTCCATTTGCTTTTTCATTTCCTCCATTTGCTTTTCAACTTCCGATCTCTCTACTCTAATGTCTTGGGTAAAGTATTTAAAAAAGTCATGTCCAAGAGCCTGAGAAATTTTTTGAAGCAATGAAGAATGCATGTGTTTGTAATTAAAAATCCTGCTGATGCTTCCAGGATGAACACCAAGACGGGAAGCAAGTTCGGAAGGCGAGACGCGCTTGTCCTCCATTACTTTTTTTATGATGTTTCCAATTTGTACTGACATAATTTTCTTTAACGATGCAAATGTAAAAATTATATCAATAAAAACTCTTTGTGTGAAATTAATTTGCAATACATGTGAATCGCTTCACACTTATTGTTTAAATCATAAAATGATACTCTATTTTAGAATAATTTAAAGTGTAATCGTTGATTTCTTGTTGCATTAAAGCACTCCAAACCAAATCGATATTTTTTTCGAAAAAGTTCTTCTCAGGGATTTATCTGTTAACTCCATCTTCTTCGGAAATGACTGAGGTGAAATCATCTTCCCAAATAAACCAGCAGTATCGAAACATCTGATGGATTAACTCCAGAAATACGCGATGCTTGCCCAATTGTATTAGGACGAATCTTAGAAAGTTTTTCTCTTGCCTCTGAAGAAAGAGAAGTGAGACGATGATAATCAAAATCTTCGTGGAGTTTTATTTCTTCGAGGCGCTGAATTTTTTCAGCCATCTCATATTCTTTACTGATGTATCCTTCATACTTCATTAATATTTCTGCCTGCTCTAAACTTTCAGGATGAAAATTTTCTGCCAGGTTTTTAACTAAAGAGCTATGACGAACAAAATCATTCAATGAAACTCCCGGACGGGCAAGCACTCCGAACATTCTTACTTTTTGTGAAATAGGGGCGGAGCCGATGCTTTCGAGAAATGGATTTATTTCTTCAGGAGAAATACTCTCATCCTTAAAGAACTTCATGATCTTTCCGGCTTCTGAATTTTTTTGTTTTACTCTTTCATAACGCTCCTTGCTTGCCAAACCCATCTCGTATGATTTTGGCGTGAGACGAACATCTGCATTATCTTGTCGCAATAAAATTCTGTACTCAGCACGCGAAGTAAACATACGATAAGGCTCATCCGTTCCTTTTGTTACAAGATCATCTATTAGAACTCCGATGTATGCTTCCGAGCGCGTAAGAATGAATGGCTCTTTATGATTTATTTTTAAGTGCGCGTTTATTCCTGCCATTAATCCCTGGCAAGCTGCTTCTTCATACCCGGTTGTACCGTTTATTTGTCCTGCGAAATATAAATTCTGAATGCGATTTGTTTCAAGCGTTAGATTTAGCTGAGTAGGAGGGAAGTAATCGTATTCAATGGCATAGCCGGGACGAAACATTTTGCAATTCTCAAAACCGGACATTTTTCTCAGCGCTTTCATCTGCACATCTTCAGGAAGTGAAGTTGAAAATCCGTTCACATAAATTTCGACTGTGTCCCATCCTTCGGGCTCCACGAAAATAAGATGGCGTTCTTTATCCGCAAAGCGTGTGATCTTATCTTCAATACTCGGACAATAGCGCGGGCCGAGTCCTTGAATTCTTCCCGCATACATGGGAGATTTATCAAAACCTGTTTTCAGAATATCATGGACTTCGGCATTAGTATGTGTAAGGTAACAAGGTATCTGCACCTTTCCAGCCCATCCTAAATCCTTCCCATTGGGAAGGACTTGCCTTGTTTGCTCCCTCCCCATTAGGGAGGGCTGGGGTGGGGCTTGGTGGAAGGGTGAAGTTCCATCTAAATAAGAAAACTTACTTGGCTGCTCATCTCCTGGCTGAAGCTCCATTTTGGAATAATCAAGTGTACGACCATCCACGCGTGGAGGAGTGCCGGTTTTCATTCTGCCCGATTGAAAGCCAAGAGAAACTAATTGTTCTGTTATTCCTTCTGACGATGCCTCTCCAACTCTTCCACCGCCAAATTGTTTTTCTCCAATGTGAATAATGCCGTTAAGGAAAGTTCCGTTGGTGAGGATGACTGACTTTGCAGAAAATTCCATTCCCATTCCGGTTATAACTCCTGTAACCTCACCCTGCCTCACCCCCAACCCCTCTCCAAAGGAGAGGGGGGAAATGATAAGTTCGCGAACCATATCCTGCCAAAAATCAACATTGGGAGTCTGCTCCAGCATTTTTCTCCACTCATTGGTAAACATGGTTCGATCATTTTGTGAACGCGGACTCCACATTGCAGGACCTTTGCTTCGATTCAACATACGAAACTGAATGGTTGTTCTATCCGAAACAATCCCAGAATATCCACCGAGCGCATCTATCTCGCGAACGATTTGTCCTTTGGCTATTCCTCCCATGGCGGGATTACAGCTCATCTGGGCGATCTTGGTCATGTCCATGGTGATGAGCAAAACCTTGGAGCCCATGTTTGCTGCTGCTGCTGCTGCTTCACAACCTGCGTGGCCCGCACCAACTACTATTACATCGTATTCTTGTTTCATATAAAAGAGGCGCGAAGATAAGCCGAAATTGTATTCGCAAATTAGTACCTCGTAATCTGAAATATTATTTACATTTGTACACTCCCATTTTAAAATGCTCTCCACAACACCATACAACGCATTAGTTAAATCATCTCAGACAATTCCTTTTTTACCCCCCCCCCCCCCCCCATTTTTCGCTCGTAGATAAACGTATTGCTAAAAATAAATTTACGCCCGCACATTTATTTGTTGCGGGCGTTTTGTTTTTTATAAAATCAAAGAATAAAGCATACAATGAAAACAAAACTACTCATCACTTTTCTTGCGGTTTGTGCATTTGAAATATCAAATGCACAAAACACAAATGAAACTTATCAAATCAAAAAGAAAAACTTTTCAGGAGTACCGACATCTATTGAGTTTTCTCCAAATTCAAATGTGAATCACGAAAACTTTATAACTGAAATGAAAGATGAATTTAAATTTCAAGCCGATGATAAATTGGAATTAATAAAAACTACTAAGGATAAATACGGGAGTAGTCATTATAAATATGCCCAAAAGTATAAAGACATTAATATTGTTGGCGCACAATATATAATACATGAAAAGGATGGAAAAGCAACGTACGCAAACGGAAAATTTTATTCTACTCTTTCACTTGATACAACCCCAAGTATTACAAAAGATGAGGCAATAACAAATGCGATGAAATACTGCGGATTAGAAAAGTATCGCTGGCAAGATACCGCTTGTGAAAATTCACTAAAGAGAAAAACAAAAAAACCAAATGCAACCTATTATCCTAAACCGGTGTTATCAATTGCTCCTGAAAATGGAATTTTTAAATTGTGTTGGAAGTTTAATATTGCAGGTGTAAGCTTAAGAAAAGCATGGACAGTTTTTATAGATGCAAATGATGGGCATTTAGTAAATAAAATAAGCATAATAAAAGAGGGGGATGTTACGGGTTCCTCTACTACATTATATAATGGAACAAAAGCAATTACTTGTTTTTATTATCCGACTGATGGGAAGTATTATTTGGAAGAATATGGAACTCGCGGACCAACTAATTCACAAACAATACTTACAAGAAACTTGAATAACGATACTACTCCCAATTGGGGCAGTATGACAGATTTTCCAAATGCAACAACAAGTTTTACCTCTGATCCAGTAGCAAATCAAGTTCATTGGGGAGTAGAAAAAGCATATGACTTTTATTATTCAAATTATCAGCGAAACAGTTTTGATGATAACGGACATGATATTGTAAACCTTGTTCATTATGGTAATAGTTTTAATAATGCTCATTGGGATCCATATGATACACTAATGGCATATGGCGATGGCGATGGTGTTTTAATGAATGCTGTTGTAGGTTTGGATGTTGCTGGTCATGAATTAACACATGCTTTTACTGAATATACTGCGAATTTAACTTATCAGGGAGAATCAGGAGCATTAGACGAATCATTCAGCGATATTTTTGGTACCGGCATAGAATTTTTTGCACTTGGAGTAAATGCTAACTGGACTATGGGTGAGAATATTGTTATATCATCTGCATGTACTAATCATAATTATTTTCGTTCAATGAGTAATCCGAAAGCAGGATTAATAATTTCAGGAAGTTGTGGAAACTATGATGGAAGGCAACCAAATACATACGGAGGACAATATTGGAATGGCGGTGGTGATGTTCATATAAATAGTGGCGTTCAGAATTACTGGTTTTATCTTTTATCTCAAGGTGGCAGTGGTGTAAACGATAATGGAGATTCCTACAGCGTAAATGGAATAGGAATAGATATTGCTTTGCTAATTGCATATTCAAATGTTACATTTATGCTTACTGACTCATCCAATTATTCGGATGCTATGAATGGCAGTATACAGGCAGCAGCAATAGCGTTTGGTATACTTTCTCCAGAAGTAAAAAGTGTGAAGGATGCTTGGTGTGCTGTAGGAGTTGGTCCGTGTAGTCCCACGAATATTGTAAATATTATTTCTTCAAACAGTATTTCAGTTTTTCCAAATCCATCAAACGGCATTTTTACAATTTCATCTTTTCTTTCAGATAAAAATATTAATTTAAAAATTGAAAATGTTTTAGGCGAAGAAATTTTTCACTCTGAAATGCTTTCCAATTCATTGCAGGTTGATTTAAGAAAAGAAACAAACGGAATCTACTTTATAGAAATAAATTCTGAAAATGGAACAACAAACAAAAAAATAATTATTAATAAATAATCACAAACGATGGCAATTACATTTTTAGGACAAATATCTGAGAAACTACAAGCATTTTCTGTTTCCAAAAATTATTTAAAAGGAAAAGATGAGCCTGCAATTTCAAAAATGGTTTTTCAACATTTGAAAGATCATGGTTTGAAAGTTACAAATGAAAAACAAATTGGTTTTTTGAAATTTTATATTGATATTGATTACAATGATGGAAGTGCAGGAGTAGAAGTTAAATTAGCAGATAAACTAATTAAAGATACTGGGGAAATACAGAGATTATTAGGACAAACTTATTATTATACCAACCATTATAAAGATGTTGTGAATGTTGTAATGATATTAGTTATAGGAGAAAAAAATCTTGAATTAGATCCTAAAATCAAAGAAATAAAAAAACATATAGAAAATATAGGAGCTACTTTTTTATACTTTCCTACAAAAGACTAAACAACAAAAAACTATTCCATGCCCTTTTCAAAAATAAACATCACCCTCACGCCCGATGAAATGAGCACCATTGCAGCAGCCATTGATACCATTATTAACACGCTGCCCGTAAAGTACAACCTCACAAAATCCGAGCGCACATCGCTTGCCAATATTAACAGCGAACGCTACCCCTATGTGCAGCGCGCCATAGAAAACCATGGTCCGGCAAACCCCACACTCGTAAGCGGCTATGCCGGCACACAAGCCGAAGCCACAAACGATCTTGTGTTTTATGATCAGATGAAAGCGCATCTGCTTCGGCTCAGGCAGGCATTAGAAATTTATGAAGACACACAGCAGGTAGCAGGCAGCGAAGCATATACATGGACGCGCATGCTATATAACAGCGCCAAAGATGCAGCCGCCAATCAGGTGCCGGGCGCAGATGCGGTGGTAGATGATCTGGCAACTCTTTTTGAAAAAGGAGGAGGAGCTCCAGCGCCACCGCCTGCAACAGCAAGCATCAACATCACTTCCGATCAAAGCATCATCAGCGGCATGCCTCTGGAAATTAACATTACCGGAAATCTTTCGGCAAGCGGAGGAACGATACTCACCACATGGGAAAGTGGACAAACCAACTCTGCCGATCTGCCTGCAGGAGGCACCATAAATTTTCAGCACGTGTATACCCTGCCCGGACAAAAGAATATAACAGTTACCGAAATTACTCCCGGAGTGTTTACTGATGTTTCGGCATTGCAGATGCCCAATATTAATGCAACCGATATTACGATCACGGGTGATCTCAGCACGGCAACCACCTTTAACTTTTATGGCAACCATATTTCATTAACCAATATGTATGCGCTTATCACACAAATAAATAATTACGGAACCAGCGGAGGACTGCTTAATATTTCGGGAGGCACCATGCCTGTGCCCGATCCTGCATTCCCCGCATTAATTGCATTAAGAAGCAGGGGATGGGTGGTAACAACAAATTAAGAAGAAGCCCCTCTGCCCTAAAGGGGGGAAAAAGACAAATAACAAAAACAAATAATAACAACCGAATTTGGAAATTGTGCAGATATGAAAAACAGTCAATGAAATTCATTGACACATCGGCACATTTTCAAATTCACAAATCTGTTTTACTATGCCATTCTCAAAAATCAACATCACACTCACAGCCGCGCAGGTAACGGCTCTGCAGGCAGCCATCACCGCGCTGAAAAATCCGGCAAACATGCCCCTGCAGTTTAATCTTACAAAAGCCGAGCGCACAAGTTTGCCCAACATCAACAACACGCGCTACCCATACGTGCAGCGGGCAATAAAAAATCATGGACCCAACAATGCCGTTCTTGCCACCGGAGTTGCCGGTTTGGGAGTGGGCACACTTGCCGAGGCAGCCAGCGATTTAACTTTTTACGACCAGATGGAAAACCTAACAGGGCAGCTTGCGCAGATACTGGAAATATATAAGGATACCCAGCAAGTGGCAGGCAGCGAAGCATATATATGGACACGCCAACTCTACGATTACTCCAAGCAGGCAGCCGATAATCAGGTGCCGGGTGCCGATGCAGTGGTGGACGATCTGTCGCCCATGTTTGAAGGACAAGGCGGCAATCAGGGCAGCACCCCACCTCCTGCGAATCCGGTACCGTAATAAAAACTTAAAAAACAAAAAAAATCCGCTATAAGCGGATTTTTTTTGTTAAAAACACTATTCTGATTTATGTTTTGATTAAACGATGTTAAACTTTAATTAAACGCTGTTAGAGTTTGATTAAACGATGTTATGTTTTGTTTGAACGTATTTATGTTTTGATTAAACGATGTTAAACTTCGATTGAACGATGTTAAACTTTGATTAAACGCTGTTATGTTTTGATTGAATGCTTTTAGAAAAATGGTATTCTCGTTTTGTAATTTCATCAAAAAAAATCAATCATGAAAAAAATTTCTGACGAAGAATTTTCAAAACTTCCGCTCATAAGCAGCGGAAAAACTTCGCCTTTTTTTAACGCCATCATCGGTTTGCATGTGGGAGAAAGTTTATTTATCTCTAAAAAAGAATGGAAGGGCTGCCAAACGCCCACGCGCATTTGCCATTACATCATGAAAAAATTTCCCACTGTAAAATATACTTTCGGCAAACTTGCCGATGGCAGCGGCTGGGCAGTGAAAAGAGTGAAGTAAATGCCCCGCGTTCACAAACAAACAAAAAAATCATTCAAACGGATTAGGCGGAAGTTGATACTCTTGTTCTGATTTCACATACCTTTTTTTCTCCATATCAAATAAATAATTTACAGATTGTCCGTTTGTGCTGTTCCAAACATAAATAACCTCGTCTCCATTTTCAACGCGCGGAATCATCATCACATTTTCTGTAAAACTTACCGGAAGCTGGTAACTGTCCGGTGATGGCATAAATTTCTTTTCTCCTAAATCATAATTCCACGAAACCGATTTTCCGGTTTTACAGTTCCACACTAATATATCCTCGCTTCCATCTCTGCCTATATAAGGATACATCATTACTTCTTCGTTTATTCCCGTATTTGCAGGCAATTGAAATCCTTCGGGAGATTTCACATATTTTTTCACATTGCGCTCATAATAATAAGCTATAGAATTGCCTGTGTTCACATCCCAAACAAGCACCGCTTCACTTCCGTCTTTTGTTATGTAAGGATGCATCCTGATTTTTCCTTTGACGCCCGGATCTTCAGGAAGCTGATAACCGGGCATTGACTTCATAAACTTTTTTGCAGACCTGTTGTAGTAAAATGAAATTGATTTTCCGGTAGTTGTTTCCCAGCATAAAATTATTTCTGTATTCTCTTTATCCAGATAGGCATGCATCATCACACTGCCCGATAATCCAATATTCTGTGGCAACTGATATTCCAATGGACTTTTTTCCAGTTTTTTAGTATTGTTATTATAATACCAGGAAACAGATCGGGCACTTGAAGTATTCCATGTAAGAATTACTCTTGTATGCCCAGCACCAATATATGATTGCATCATCGTGCGCCCATCTTCAAATCCTGTGTTCATTATTTTAAAACCACCTTTCTCTTTTATCATTTTTTTATTGCTCTTATCAAAATACCACTGCGCAGTTTCTCCTGTTTTGCTGTTATAAACAATAATATCTTCTGTATTTGTACTGCCTAAAAATGGCATGAATAAAATATCTCCTTGTGCCTTTAGATTTGTTACAGCATGGAAAAGAAAAAAGATCGAATAAAATAGTATCTGACGCATTGTTATAATTTTTTTGTAAACATACTTAATCTCTGAAATATGAATCATGCTCTTTTATTCCTGTTCACTTCACTAATAAATCCTTCAATATCAAGAGGAGAAATAAAATAACATTCTCCACTTTTCAACAAAATGAAAACCATATCGCATGGGAGATCGACACTGCTTGCCTTTGCCGGTCCGCGCTGCCTTCCGGAACCTGAATAAGCAACAGCAACACTCAGAAACTTATATTTTTCAAAATCTTTTGCTTGTTTCTTAAAAGCATCTTTTGTCTTTTGAAACATGGTACCAAAATTAAATTCTTGTTTTGCTTCCAATGCTTCACTGATATCTTCTCTCTGTTTGTCAACCAATTTATTTTGAAGTTTCAGAATAAATTCTTCCGATTGTTCTTCCCTGAGATGAGTGATTGATTCAAGCTCTCCATAAGGTATCGTTAGAATTTTTTTTCCTTGTTTGAGAATAATGCCGCTTGAACTTACATAATAAGCAACATTTAAAGGAGAAGTAAAAAAATGACCGAGCAGCAGAAGGAATGTTGCAAACCCCGTCATTACCATGCCACCTGTTATAAGATCCGTCTCACCCTGTAAGCCGGCTATAATCATCCCAACACCGACACAAATAAACAAACCACAGATAACATACAGCATGAGCAGGTTTCTTTTAGAACGGTTGGGTGCAAATTCTCTTCCGTAATTATTTATTGTCTGCATGATTTTTTTTCATAAAAATAATAAATAGAATGATTTTAGAACAATCAAAAATAATTTTCTTTTGTTTAGAAATGAATTTTTTATGGGAAGTTTCCTACTTTTGATTTTTACAATAAAAATGAAAGTCCTTTTTAGAAAAATTCCTTCCTGGATATTATATTTATTTATTCATTTCGTTGTTTTGCTTTTACTTTTTTCCGCCTTTCGTTATGTGTTTTTCAGGCAACTTGTAAATTCTTCTCAAAACATTTCAAACAATCTTTATGATGATGCTTTTTCTTTGGGAATAAGTTTCGATACAATGGTATCCTCTTATCTCTTGCTGATTCCTGCCCTTGCATTTTTTATTGCCATGTTGTTCAATCATAGTTCCTTATGGCTCAGAAGAAGTATTTCCATCTATTTCGGAGTCATCTTCTTTGCTGTATTGCTGGCCTGTACAGCAGATATTCCTTTCTACAAATTCTGCGGATCGCGCTTGAGCACTGCCATTGTCATGTGGACAGATACTCCCGGCATCATGATGAAATTTGTTATGGAAAATTCCGAATACTATTCTTACATGACCGCATTTTTCAGTGGATTAATTATTTCTGTTTTTCTGCTGCTTTCCATTCATAAAAAACTTCTGAAGAATATTTTCAAAGAAAAATATTCTGTCAAGAAAAAAATTATTGTTTTTGTATGTGTAAGTTTTTCTCTTCTCATCGGCATTCGCGGAGGATGGAGAAAACGTCCTGTTGCCATTCGCGATGCCTTTGTTACAAACTATCCATTTGTAAACCTGCTTCCGCTGAATCCTGTTCACTCGTTTTTCGACAGCATGCAAGAAATTTATTTGCATTATCTGGATGATGCTGTTGCAATAAATAATGCACGCAGATATTTGAATGTTCATGATCAATTTAATTCTCCTATTGCACGAAAGGTTTTATTTGCCGATTCATCATCTATAAAACCAAATATTGTTTTTGTGCTTATGGAAAGTATGAGTGCTGAAATGACAGGACTTTCTTCCAGTGGAAAATCGTTTACTCCGAATCTTGACAGTATTACGAAAAAATCTATTTCCTTTTCAAGATTTTATACCTGTGGAATGCACACCAGCAATGGATTGTACGGCATGTTATATTCCATGCCTTCCGTTCCCGGAGAACATCCTATTTCGAACATATACACGGTGAACCAGCATTTTACGGGCATTGCCAGTGTGCTGAAAGAGAAGGGATACTCCACTAATTTTTTCTGCACCCATTGGGAAGAATTTGACAACATGGGATTTTTTCTGCGTAACAACGGTTTTGATAATTTCTTCAGCGCCAAAGAATATAAATCTGATCTGAGCGAAGGAATATTTGGTGTTTCAGATGAAGTTCAATATGATTTTGCTTTCAATAAATTAAATGATTTTGCAAAAGCAGCAAACCCCTTCTTTGCAACCATGCTGACGATCAGCACACACGAGCCTCAAATTCTGCCAAGACATACTTCTTTCAAACCAAAAAGCAACGATTCGTTTGAACAAGTGTATGAATATGCAGATTGGGCTTTGGGGAATTTTTTGAAACGATGTTCTCAAGAAAAATGGTATGATAACACCATTTTTGTTTTTGTTGCCGATCATGGATGCAATATGGAAAGTCCTTATGAAATTCCTCTTTCTTATCATCATTCTCCTTTTATTATTTATGCACCCAGTCTGATAAAAGAACCTAAGCTGATAGATAAACTTGCAATTCAAACAGATGTTTTCCCAACACTGATGGATTTGCTGAAAATTCCTTATACAAATAATACGCTGGGAATAAATCTTTTCACGGAAGAAAGACCTTATGTTTTTTTCTGTAAAGATTACCTGGTCGGATGTCTGGATAAAAAGCATTTTCTCATCATACAGAAATTTGGAGGAGAATCCATGTATGATTATTCAAACAACAGTGAGAAAAATGTTCTGGAAAACAATAAAACTCTTCTGGACAGCATGAAAACCTATACTTACTCCATGCTGCAAACAGCCCAATGGCTACTTGAGAACAAAAAACTTGGAAAACAATAAAAAAATCGCTCCGTCCTGATTGTTATCAGGATACCAGAGCGATTTTTAGTTATTTAATGAGAAGAAAATAGTAGAAAACTTGTCTGAGAGGAAATTAATCTCTGTTGAAGTCACGCTGTCTTCTGTTGTCGTAGCCTCCGCCACCACCACCGCGTTTTTTGAAGCCACCACCTCCGCCTCCGCCACCTTCCGTGCGAGGACGAGCTTCGTTTACAACAATAGACCTTCCGTCTACTTCCGTACCATTGAGTTTTTCAATAGCAGCGCGAGCATCATCATCGCTTGCCATTTCAACAAAACCGAATCCTCTGGAACGGCCGGACTGATTGTCTCTGATTACTTTTGCTGATGTCACTTCACCGAATGAAGTGAAAATTTGTTTTAAGTCTTCATCCTGAAGCTTGAAACTGAGATTTGAAACGTAAATATTCATTTAACTTGTTTTTAGACTTTTCCGTTTTATTTTTAGTTGGAAAAGGACAGCAAAGATATATAAAATCAAATACTCCCAACAATAATCTTAGAATTGACTTCGAAGTAGAGAAATCGATCAAATTATTGTAAAAACAAGGTTTTAGAAACTTGTAAGTCCAGTTTTAACAAACACAAACAAGAGGTATTTAGGAAAATTTGTCTAAAAAATTCACTTCAATTTTGATTTCAACTCATCCATGTATTGCTGAGAAACAGGATATTTTAATTCCACTGCCCTTTGGGCAAATTGCAATGCCTCCGCAAACCTGTTCAAATTTTTTGAAGCAATAGATGCATTATAATTTGCTTCTGCATTGTTAGGAACCATTTTGATATAGTTTTTAAAATCCGTTATGGCAGCTTCCAATTTTTGCGCGTTGAATTTTGCAATTCCTCTATTAAGTACCGAAATTGTGTCATAAGGATAAAGTTCTATCGCCTTATCATAATCACTGATGGATTTAGCATACTGACCAAGTTGAAGCAAAGTATAAGCGCGATTTTTGTAGGTGAGCGCAACATCCGGAGCAAGCTCAAGCGATTTGTCATAATCAGGAATTGATTTTTCGTATTGCTTCATCATTGAATACGTGATTGCACGGTTCAGATAAGTGCCCGAATTCTTTGGGTTGATCTCTATCGCATGTGAATAAGCATCCAGTGATTTATCAAACTTTTGCTGAAGCCCGTAAAGGTTGCCGAGATTACTCCATATTTTTTCATTTCTGGTAGGAGCTAATTTTATTTTACTTTGGTCTATTCCTGTAATTATTTCGTAATCCTTTTGCATTTTATCAAGCTCGTTGTGGTCTTTGTAATAAATGCCGCGGTTTTCATAAGCAATCTCTATAAAAGGAAACTGGTTCATCGCATCTGTCCACAATGTTTCCGCATTCGTCCAAACCTTAGTACGCTCATGCGTGAGGTAAGAAAAATATCCGGCAGCAACAATGAGAATCCCTGCCAACAAATTCGAAATGGAAGAAGAAAAATATTTTCGTACATATTCAAAAGAAAATCCGATGATAAAAAAAATCCCTGTGTAAGAGACATAGGCATACCTATCTGCCATGATCACAGAACCTACCGAAAGAAACTGAAGCACCAGCGCAATGGTGATAAAGTAAAAAGCAAAACCAAATGCAAGAACTTTTCCGATGATCTCTTTTTTTTTCAGAATAAAAAATATTGCGAGTGCAATAAATAAAACAATAAAGGGAGAAGCGTAATAAATGGGCGGAATATTTCCATGGTCATCGGTAAATGGATACGGATAAAACGCAGAAAGATTTATCGGAAGCAACAATTTATATATGTACATGATAAATCCGTAACAGCCGAATGTCAGCCGTTGAAACAGTGTAAACGTTCCCATAGCTGCAATTGCTCCGTGACTTTGTATTTCAAATGCTATAACACCAAACACAAGAGCTGCAATAAAAAAATGTGTCTTCTTAATTATGCTTTGAGAAATTTGCTTAACCGTTTTTCCTTCTCCGTAAAACCAATCTATCAGCACTAACACAACCGGAAGAACGACTCCCATGCCTTTCGAAAGACAAGAACAGATAAAAAAAACAAAAGTCGCCCCAGCTCTAAAGGGAGTAAGTCCTTTTCGCCCTTTAGGGTCGGGGTAGATGTATGCAATAAGCGACAAAAGAAAAAAGAACATGTACAACACGTCTTTCCGCTCAGCTACCCAAGTCACACTTTCAACCCGCATGGGATGAATAGCAAAAAGGACAGAAACAATTAAAGCAACATTAAATGGATTAGGACGAAATTTTTCAGAAACAAGTTTTCGATTGTATCCTTCCATAAACATCCGGATGAAAACAAAAATCAACAACGTGTTTAGGATGTGAATGAGCACATTGTTCAGGTGATAATAATACGGATTCAGCTTGTCCAGTTTGTAATCGAGCGCCAGCGAAAGCATCGTGAGCGGATGATAGTTAAGCGAAACAGGAACAGAAAAAATTTCTTTAATGGCTTTCCCATCTAATTTCCAGATCATGGGATTTTCGGTAACATAAGTGCCGTCATCCCAATTAGTGAATTCACATTTAAGAGATGGATAAAAAACTGCGAATGTTATAACTGCAAGAACTGCAAGAACTGCAAGGACAAGCCATTGCTTTTGCTTATTACCCGATTGTTTTTGAACAGAAACTTTTTGCTGCTGTTTTTTATTACCCGCTTGCTTAGGAAAAGAAATTTTCGGTGCGTGATTTTTCTTGCTCATTGTTAAATCATCGAAAAACGAAACTATACGAAAAATACGAAATGAAATATAATTATCATTCTGTTGTTATGAGGATGTCTTACAGCAGTTTATTTTTCATATTGTTCATACAAATTAGTTTTGAAGATTAGATCATGTTGAGACGTTTATCCAATTCGTCACGATAAGATGCGCTAACCGGAATTTGATTGTGAAGATCCTCTATCACAAGAAAATGACGGTCAATAGCAGCAATTTTATCGATACGGACTATATAAGAGCGATGCGCACGTACAAATTCCATAGGAGAAAATTTTTTCTCAATGTCCTTCATTGTAGAATGAATAACATAGCGATTATTTTTTGTGATTATCGTTACGTAATCTTTAAGCGCTTCAATAAAATAAATATCTTTTGTATTAATTTTTACAAATTTGAGATTTGACTTGACAAAAATTGTGTCTTTGGTGTTTTTGGACTCAACAATGGAATAAAGAAAATCTCTTTCCCTTTTCAACTCGTTTTCCTTTTCATGTTTGTAAAGAGCTATTTCAATATTCGTTTGGAGATCAATTTCTTTGAAAGGTTTAATAATGTAACCATACGGTTCGGTCACTTTTGCTTTTGAAAGTGTACTGCTGTCTGCATAAGCGGTAAGAAAAATAATCGGAATATTAAGTTTTTGTTTAATGTAATCTGCTGATTCAATTCCACTCATCTCTCCTTTCAGCATTATATCCATCAACACAAGATTTGGTTTTGTACGCTCCGCCTGACTGATAGCATCTTCTCCCGTAGCACAAATTCCGAGCACCTCGTATCCGAGCTTTTTCAACGACTGCTTAATATCTTTCGCTACGATGTTTTCATCTTCAACAACCAATATTCCAGTTTTGTTCATGTTATTAATATTCCGATGCCAATATACGAATGAATGTAAATGAAACGAATAATACTAATGGTGGTTATTTGTAAACATTAATATCATTCTTTCAGTTAGTATATTGATATTGTATTATTTTGATTTTCTGAATGCAATTATAAATTTTGTTCCCTTGTTGTTTTTACTTTCCATTTTTATTTTCCCCCGCAATTGTTCTACCAATGATATAACGAGCTGCAGCCCTAGTGATTCCGTGTTTCTGTAATCCACCTGTTGAGGAAATCCACTTCCATCGTCCCAAATTGCAAGTATAATATTTTCTTTTTTAACTTTTACAGATATACCAATTGTTCCTTTTTTCTTTTTCGCAAATGCATACTTGAAGGAATTGGAAAGAAATTCATTAATGATGAGCCCGCAGGGAATGGCATCGTCAATGTGCAAAAAAACTTTGGGAATATCCAACCACAACAAAATCTTTTTGTCCTTACCCGCATAGGACTGTTGCAGGTTGCCTGCAAGGTTTGCCACATACTCTGCAAAATTGATGTTGGCAAAATCCTTTGTCATGTACAATGTAGCATGAATGAATGCCATAGAGGATATCCGGTTCCGGCATTCGTTGAGAAGATCTCGTGTTTTTTTATCTTTGACATATGCACCCTGCAATTTAAGAATGCTGGAAATTACCTGCAGATTATTTTTCACCCGATGATGAATTTCTTTAAGCAGAATTTCTTTTTCATGAACAGATTTTTTTAATTGCGTTTCTGCTTCTTTTGTGTGCGTGATATCGCGAGAAACGCTCATCATTCCGATAATTTCTCCTTTGTCATTTTTTAAAAGAGAGGCGCTGATAAATGCAGGAAATGCTTCTCCGCTCTTTTTAATCTGTTTTATCTCTCCGAAAAAAATTTCATCTTCTGAAATTATTTTTTTCAGGGCCGAATATTGTTCCTTGTCTTCGTACAAAACGGACATGTCTTTATTCAGTATTTGAGAAAAAGAATATCCAAATGTATTTTGTGCTGCTTGATTAAATTCTGTAATCCTACCATTCTCATCACAGGCAAAGATCATATCAATAGAACTGTCGATAAGCAAGCGTGTATATTTCTGGCTTGCATTCAGTCGCTGACGTGTGCGGATATGCGATGCAATTTCGCGTTTCAGATCTCGGTTGATTTCTTCTTCTATTTGCAGCCTAATCTGATCGCGCTCCAATTGACGCTGTAAAGAAATGTCATGAAGCACCACTTCAACAGAAGGTCTGCCATGATAGGTGATACAATTTGTCTTTGTTTCAACTTCTACTATTTTCCCATTAGGTCTGCGAATTTTTATTTCTATAAAAGGTATCTCTTTCCCTTTATTCATTTCGGTCTTACGGGATTTAATTTTATCGTGATATTCAGGCAGTATATAACTGAAAATTTTTTTATCCTGCATTTCATCAAGGGATGAAAAACCAACCATGTTAAGCGCTGCCGGATTGGCAAAGATCACCTCTCCTTTTTCGTTATGAATAAGAATTCCATCTGGCGTATGCTCGATCAGGCTTTTATAGTTTTCTTCTCGCTCCTGAAGCGCTGTTTGGATACGTTTTGTTTCAGTGATATCGATGAGTGTTCCTTCTATGTACTCTTTGCTTGTTCCTGTTTCTTTTACAAGCATCACATTTTCCAGTATCCAGATTTCACTTCCATCTTTTTTTCGCATGCGCATCTGATAATTTTTCACATACCCGTTCTTTTTGAGATCGCGCAAATATTTGTATCGTTCTGCAGCAGAATAATAAAGTTCGTGAGCTTTCGCCTTTTTCAATTCTTCTACAGAATTATATCCGAAAATATCAACCAGTGCCCGGTTCACTTCTAAAAGCGCTCCTCCAACTTCAGAACGAAAAACTGCCGCAAGATTATTTTCAAAAAGATGGCGGTATCTTGCTTCGCTTTCTATCAGGGCAAGCTTGGTGCTGTTTTCTCTTTCTTCCATGACTTATTTGAAATTTTCTCCGGGAAGAAGTGGTTTTATTTTTGTTCCGTCAAATTTAATTTCTTTTCCATTCCTGTAAGTGATAGTAAGAAGAAGGGTTCCATCAGGATTAAAATAATTCCAATTACCTTCCTTATTTCCAACAATATACTTCCCTTCTTCTTTTAGTTTTCCATCATGAAAAAAATACGAATGTTTTCCATCAGGAAATCCCTCAACAAACTTTCCGGCAAATTTTACCTGATTATTATCTACAAAATAAGATTCCCATGGACCATCTTTTTGATCGCTTTTATACATTCCTTCTTCCCTATAATCCTGAATTTGATAAAACCATTTTCCTTCTTTCATTCCATCAATGTATTCTCCTTGTGTAATAACCGCACCGGTATCGCTCCACTCTGTGAGTCTTCCTTCCCGTTTCCCGTTCAAATAATTTTCTTCACGAAGCAATTTTCCTGTATCATAATACCATTGCCACAACCCCTGTGGTTTTCCCTTCTTGTCATACGTTCCTTTCTGCTCAAGTCTCTCGTTTGAATGAAAAAATACCCATTCGCCAATTTTTATTCCGTTAACATAATTTCCTTTGGCTTTTACTTTTCCATTGGGATGATATTCCACCCATGGTCCTTGTTGATTTCCAGCTTCATCCATTAATCCTTCACCTATTAAATTGCCATCGTGATAAATTTTAGCACCGGTTATTTTTCCTTCAGAAGAATACTCTTTGTGTGTTCCTTCCGCAATACCGTATAAATAGGTTCCTGTTTTCTTAATGCTGCCGTCTTCGTAATATTCATTTCGCACTTCCAGTTTGGTTGTAAGCTCTGGAGCTTCTTTCTGAAGAGAGTCTCCTACGTATTTTTGAATATTCGCCAGGTTTCCGCTTTCAGAGTATGTTTTTACATATCCTGTTTTTTTTCCATTTTTAAAAGTTGCTTCTGCTTTTATTTTTCCACTGGGATAAAACTTTTTCCATGTACCTTCTTTCTGTCCTATTTTATTTATTCGGTTTATTTGTTCTTGCTTTTTCAAAACTCCGTAGTTATATTCAAATATAGTGATGATGGTTCCTTCTTTGTCGTATTCGTATGCTATGCCATTCTCCTTTCCTTTGTCAAAAGGTATTTTCATTTTTACTTTTCCTTTTGTTTGCATAGAATCATCAGGAGGGTAATAAAAAAAATCGATTCCTTGTTTCACATCCACAAAAAAATTTTCTTCCGATACAATGTATCCGTCACTATTCCATATTCTTTTTATTCCATCTTTTTTTCCATTGAGATAATTTATTTCTGTTATAATTTTTCCATTGCCATCATAAAATTTCCAAATACTGTCCAGTTCAAAAATTTTTCTATTCCCTTCCGATTTTATTTTTCCGTTAGGTAAATATGTTTTCCAGTATCCGTCCGGTTTTCCATCGTGCATGCTTCCTTCACTTGAAATTTTTCCATTCTCGTAATAAAATTTATTATAACCGTTAGGATTTACTTTTTGTTCGGATTGACAAAAACAAGTAGTGAGTATCAAATAAAAAAAGGTAAGAGATAAAATATATTTAACCTGTATTTTCATTTTTTACAATCCTAATCTTTCAGATATTTCTAACATTCTTCTGATTGGTTTCTCTGCTCTTTCTATTAAATATTTATCCAGCGTTATTTCTGGTTTTTCATTTTTAAGGCAATCGTATAATTTTTCAAGTGTATTGAGTTTCATATGCGGACAATCATTGCAGGCACAAGAATTATTCGGTGGTGCAGGAATAAATATTTTATCGGGCGAAGCTTTTTGCATTTGATAAATAATACCTGTTTCTGTAGCAACAATAAATTCATTCGAAGAATTTTTAATAGTATAATTCAATAATCCTGTAGTTGATCCTATATACTCTGCAATTTTTAAAACTTCTTCTTCGCATTCAGGATGAGCAATAAATTTTGCATTAGGATGTTTTTCTTTTAATTGAATTATTTTTTTTAATGAAAATATTTCATGCACCATGCAGGAACCATCCCATAAAACCATTTTTCTTCCTGTTTGTTTTTCAATGAACTTTCCTAGATTTTTATCAGGAGCAAAAATAATTTTTTGTTCTTTCGGTAATGTTTCTACAATTTTTTGAGCATTAGTTGAAGTGCAAATTATATCTGATAACGCTTTTATTTCAGCAGAACAATTTACATAGGTAATTACAATATGATTTGGATATTTTTTCTTAAACTCTGAAAAATTATCTGCCGGGCATGCATCTGCCAGTGAACATCCGGCATTCAGATCGGGGAGTAAAACTTTTTTTTGAGGGGATAGTATTTTTGCTGTCTCAGCCATGAAATGCACTCCTGCGAAAACAATAATATCTGCTTCTGTCTTTGCTGCTTGCTGAGATAATCCCAAACTATCCCCGATAAAATCTGCGGCATCCTGAATATCTGGTTCCTGATAGTAATGGGCGAGTATAATTGCATTTTTTTTCTGTTTTATTTTTTTAATTTCAGAAAACAAATATAGCGAAGTATTTATTGTTGAGCTCATGAACTTATTAAACAAACATTAATGTATTTATTCTTTATTTATATAAATTTTAATGTAACTATAATACTGTTAGTATAGTTCAAAACATTATTAGATAATACTTGACAAGTGTAGTTATTAAAAAAGCAGAAACATGTAATAAACACATAATAAAATATAACTTATTGATTATCATCTATTTTATACTCTATTAACAATATGTTAGTATTTACGCTGGTTGAAAACAATTCTTAAAATACGAAAAAAATAAAGTTTATAAGTTGTGTCTTTTATTGTAATACTTTGAAGAAATGTTCATGAGTTGAGTGTTGACTGGTTGATAACATTAGTATTAAAAAGTAAGTAACATTATATCAAAAGTTTCTTAACAAGTTCAGGAACTCCAATTCCTGCTTTTTCCTTCTTCACGGTAATATTTGAAATGTAATCCTTGCTTACTGCCTGCGGATCAATTAAATATTTGGGGGTATTGTGCGGAACAAAATCCACAAGCCCTGCCGCTGGATAAACATTCAACGAGGTGCCGACAATAATAAAAATATCAGCTTTAGCGGCAAGATTTCCCGCATCTTCCATCTGTGGAACGGACTCTCCGAACCATACAATATGAGGTCTGAGCTGAGATCCTTTGACGCATTTTTCCCCTATATTGATTTCCCATCCTTTTATCATATAGGTAAGATCAGGGTCAACACTGCTTCTGCTTTTTATTATTTCCCCGTGAAGATGCATCACTTTTTTTGAACCGGCACGCTCATGCAAATCATCAATGTTCTGAGTAATAATATGCACATCAAATTTTTTTTCCAGTTCAACCAGTGCGTGATGTGCTGTATTTGGCTGTGCTTCCATTACTTGTTTCCTTCTTTTGTTATAAAAGGATAGAACCATTGCAGGGTCATTTTCCCATGCTTCCGGTGTTGCCACATCTTCCACTTTATATTCTTCCCATAAACCACCGCTGTCGCGAAAAGTTTTTATTCCACTTTCCGCGCTGATGCCTGCGCCCGTAAATACAATTATTTTTTTCTTAGTCATTTAGTCTGCAAGTTACGGAATAAACAGGTTTTACGCATTAAAAATAAATAGTGTTTTCAGATACGGTGTATCGTAATTGGCTCTTAGTTTTTTATGGGTCATTGAAAGATTGGATTTTCTCTCTTGGTTTAACAGATTGATTGTCATTTTATTTGTTAGTGCAAAATTTAGAGAGGCATAACCTTTTCTTTTTCTACTCTTGTCCTCGTCAAAGTTTACATCCAATATCCAATCCCAACTTTTTATTCCGCATATCACGGCAATTATTGTTAAACTGAAAATGGT
>JACRAL010000121.1 GCA_016213435.1 Bacteroidota bacterium | reverse complement strand
G
Organism: Bacteroidota bacterium; assembly: GCA_016213435.1. Classification (GTDB taxonomy): domain Bacteria; phylum Bacteroidota; class Bacteroidia; order Palsa-948; family Palsa-948; genus Palsa-948. The sequence goes on along the minus strand of JACRAL010000121.1, from coordinate 1,569 downwards.
TAAGCAGGCCTGTTAGCAGGTGTTGCCTGAATAAAATTATTATTGTTCCCACTTATATCATTCCATTGCATAACATTATTGCTCCCATCTACCGTGATGCCGCTGTCCGAGGATAGCCATAATCGTAAACACGAAATATCCGAGGGAAGAGAACAGATTGGATTCGAAAATACATTCAGATTATTTTGAATAGAATCTTTACATCCCTGATTTGAAACAACCATTAATTTAACATAGTATCCTCCCGGAGCACTAAAAGTATGAACCGGATTTTGCTGCATTGAAGTATTATTTCCGCTTGCAGAATCGCCAAAATCCCAATTCCATGCATTTATTGAACCGGAGGAAATATTGCTTGTGTTATTAAAAAAAACACTATCCCCTTTACAACGGGGATGAAGTGCAGTAAAGCCCGGAACAGGAATGACGTTTATGTTAACCGTGTGTTGCATAACTTCTGAACAGCCGGAATCAGAAACAACAGTTAAAATTGCATTATATGTTCCAGAAAGGGAGTAAGTATGAGATGGATTTGGCAAGGCAGAAGTGTTGCCATCACCAAAAGTCCAGTTCCAGGTTGCAATGCTATCGGGAGAAGGAACCATTGTTCCATCCGTAAACGAAGTAGCGCTTCCCAGACAGGAGGCAGGGGCAGTAAAGTCTACAATTGGAGCCACGCCTCTTACATTCACATTGATGGTATCTTGTGCAGTACATGCATTCGCATCCGTCACCGTGACAGTATACGTACTTATTCCCGTTGTTGTAATTGCAATGGATGAAGTTGTGGCTCCTGTTGACCATAAATAGTCTGTTGTCTGTCCTGCCCCTGAAACCAAAGCAATGCTTCCACCTGAACACATTGAGATATCAAAACCAAGGGAAACCACCTGCGGAAAAGTATCCACCGATACAGTTGCTGTGTTCGACACCCGTGTGCAGCTAAATGCGTCTGTAACTGTTACAGAATACTGTCCCGATTGTGTAATGGTTAGTACTGAATCTGTTGAACTATCCTGCCACAGAAAACTATAGTCTGTTTTATTAAGTTGCGTATCCCACTTGATTGATTTGCCATAACAAATTGTTGTATCCAGAAAAGGAGCATAGTTACCCGGATAAGTTACATGGATGGTGTCGAAAGAAGTGAAACCGAAAATATCAGTAACGATTACCGAATAGATTCCACTACTGCTGATCACGATAGAATCTGTAGTTGCGCCTGTGTTCCATTGATAATTAGTAAACCAATTTTTATGCGCCTGAAGTTTTGTAGAACATACATTTGTTTTTACAATATCTGCCCCAAGGTTTACAGCAGGAGCATATTTATCATGCAAATACGTTTCCACTAAATTTCGCAAGGAATCATTCAGTGCGCAGTTGTATACGATTACTTCTGCAACTTCTCCATTTAAATAATTGCCGGCTTCATCTCTTCCAATTAAAAAATCCGCCCCATATCCCCAATCGGGCGCTTGTGTGCCCTCTGATGTTCCGTTTAAATAATATATATACTCTGTCGGAGAAACAATCAAGGATGAAAAATAGGATCCTTGATTCGGCATG